>CAZSHA010000074.1:0-9896 GCA_964606575.1 uncultured Muribaculaceae bacterium
GTTGCTCTATCCAGCTGAGCTACCAGACCGACAACGTTTAATGATGTTTTTCACCTAAAAGTGTTTACAAAGGTAATGCTTTTTGCCGAATTTCCCAAATTTTATGACTTGCAAGTTGCAGAATAGGCTCGGAATTCATAATTAAAAGTTCCAAAATCGTAACTATTGCCATTATTCATGACCCATAGTTTCTTGATGATATATCTTTTCAAACTCCTTGTGAAATTCTACAGGAGATGCTATGAGCTTACGAAATTCCTCTAATCGCCCAGAATTTGGCGATTCTGGTATGTATAAATGAAGATATCCGCCTTCTCCATATTTGTTTCGAATATGATCCAAAGCCCGCTCGTATTGACCATGAATATCTAACTCGGGATGCTTAGATAAACCGTATTGAATCGTGCGGCGTATAGTAACTTCACAATCTATTTGTCGATCGGCCTCTGCTACAATTTTACCGTAAATAGTCCTAGGTTCATGCTTATTTGAGGCTCTATGGTCTTCTATTGCATCTCGCATCAGCAATAATTGATCTTCAGTAAACCAGTTTTTCAAGTGCTCATCAGCAAGCAATATTTTACCAGATACTATATGATGCCTTTCTCGTCCTTCGCAAAGTCCTAAATCATGATATGCTGCTATAGTATATACCATGTTCTTATCAACGGGATAATAATTAGCCAATTTCATACTATCTTCAATCACCGTACTCACATGGTCTTCACGATGAGCGGCATCAAATGCCGCATATTTGGGTATAATATTTTGCTCTATATAGAATTTTAAATCGGCTCTCATTTCATGTTTCTATCTTTGAGTTCCAATTTCATATTTGATTTTGTTAATTTTTTCGAGATTCTAGACTTATCCAATAATTTACGTTTTGAGTCCAATGGTTTCCCTGATGTTTTACCGCTTATGTTAGCTTTTGTTTCTAACGACACTTCCGCATCGCCAGAATTATCTTTTTTGTTGCGTTCTTCTCCGATAATTTTTTGCGACTTCAATGATTTTGCGTAAGAATCTCTATCTATATGAGTTCTCAGTAGTTCTATGCTATCCAAATACACTACATCCTTAGGTCTTGGTTCGTAGGTCATATATCCATAAACACGTTTTACCTCACGTGCGGAGTCACTTTGCAATTTGTAGTGATTCCATCCTTCTTTAGAAGTGGCTCTGTAAATATATGCTGTAGCCCCATCTTTATAATCCACGCCAAAATACACTTTCAACCCTCGTCTAGGATTAATCAACTTGAAGGATAGCTCATATTTATCACCCGGTTTATATTCCTTATCGGGTTTATTATCAAATGTGACCACGTTAGAAGCAAATCCTGGTAGCAAAATCCACATGCGATTTCTACCCCAGATGTCGGCAGTGTCACCTGTTGTCTTATATCTTGGCTTTGACGGTGCTATATCGCTCACTATAGATGCCGACGATGTAAAGTCACTTTTAGACAGTTCCTGCTTCTCTTCGTCTAGAATCTTTATTACATCGTCATACACCTCATTATAAACTTCCAAGTGGTGAGCATACCACACTAGCGTAGAGTCAAACATTTCTGGTGTTACATTGTGCTTTTGAAGAACAGATTGCCTCAAAGTCAATTTTAAAGAATCATTGTAATATTTATTCTCAGCTTCCTCATAGATAGCTTCAGCCTTATGCATATCGACCATAAGTCTAGCCATATCTTTCTCATTCACTACTCCATCAGGGGTTTTACTGCAACTTATGGTTAACAGAGCCGACAACAATATCACAACTATATACCTCATCACCAATACCACTGCTTTAGTTCACGTTTGCTGATTGTTCTTCTTGTTCCTTAGGGAAGAAGTTCTTGGAATAGAACAAAATTAAAGCTGCAACGCCAACACTTAAAGCTGCATCAGCGATATTAAATATAGGGTGAAAAAATATAAAATGCTCACCACCTATCCAAGGTAGCCATTCAGGCCAGTTCCATTCTATCAGCGGGAAGTACAACATATCAACAACCCTGCCATGGAACAGTGTGCCATATCCGCCATTTTCAGGAAACAGAGTTGCAGTTAATGGAGGCAACGGATTGTCAAATATCAATCCGTAAAAAACGCAATCGATAACATTACCTAAGGCTCCCGCAGTTATTAACGAGATACATACAACATATCCCATCTTCACGTTGTTATTGTTTTTTATACGACATATATAATATATAAATAACATAACAGCCACAATACGGAACAGCGTTAGCAATAACTTGCTGCCGAATTCCATACCAAAAGCCATACCGTTATTCTCAATAAAAAACAGTCTGAACCAATCAGTTATCACATATTCCTCACCGTAGAAGAAATTAGTTTTTACCCATATCTTCAATAATTGGTCAAGCAATATCACGCACACGATAATTATCGCCGCGAGCCATCCTTTCGTTATCCTCATCAATTTATCTTTGACAGGTTGTTATCTTTTTTTCTCGTCATTCTTAGCCTCTACGCTCAATGTCGCATGAGGTACTGCACGAAGTCGCTCTTTGGGTATCAATTTGCCGGTTTTGCGGCATACTCCATAAGTCTTATTCTCAATCCGCACCAGTGCGGCTTGAAGGTTTTGGATGAATTTCATTTGGCGTTGCGCCAAGTGTCCAGCCTCCTCCTTGTTCAACGTTGTTGCACCTTCCTCAAGCACCTTGAAAGTAGGTGAGGTGTCCGATATGTCGTTTCCATCTAAATTAGTCAGATTGGAACGTAACCTATCGTATTCTAAATTTGCTTTTTCAAGTTTAGCAAGAATCAAATCCTTAAATTCTTGCAATTCTTCATCGCTGTAACGAGTCTTTTCTGTCATAATAGTGTCCTCCTACGCATAAATTTACACCTTGTCAACTACCACGTATAGCTTATAGTCATCCATATCAAGTTCTATCATGTCTTGGTCGGCTTCTACATCAGCTATCTCTATTGTACTTGCAAGGACTTGTTTTGAAATATAATCTTTATATTCTTCAACAGCGGCATCGGTATTCTCGTTAGAAGACACCTTGACCGCTATCTTATCGGTGATGTCGAAATCTTTACCCTTACGTATGTTCTGAATGCGATTTACTAACTCACGAGCCACACCTTCACGCTTTAGCTCATCTGTCACTGTAATGTCTAGAGCCACGGTCAAGTTACCCTCATTGGCAACTAGCCAACCTGGAATATCTTCAGATATAACCTCAACATCAGCCAATTCGACTACAGCTTCAGTTCCGTCAACGTTAAAAGAGAATTGACCAGCCTTTTCAAATTCGATAATATCCTTTTGTGACATTCCAGCAACTTGTCCAGCAAGAGCTTTCATTATCTTTCCGTATTTTGGTCCTAACTTCTTAAAGTCTGGCTTAACACGCTTCACTAATACACCGTCTTCGTTGCTGACAAACTTAATACCCTTTACATTAACCTCGTTAAGTATTAATGAGCTCATTGCCTCAACCTCTGCTTTCTGTTTCGCGTCAAGCACAGGTATCATAATCGTTGTTAGCGGTTGGCGTACTTTCAAATTCTTCTTTCGGCGAAGCGAAAGCACCATTGAAGTGATGTCTTGAGCAACTTTCATCTGCTCCTCTAAGCCCTTATTTATTACAGTATCATCCACTTTTGGGAACAAAGCCAAATGCACCGACTTAGCCTCACACTTAGTAACTGCCGTAAGGTCACGATATAGCTGATCGGCATAGAATGGAGATATAGGAGCAATCAACAATGCTATTGTTTCCAAACAAGTGTAAAGAGTTTGGTAAGCCGACAATTTATCTTCATTCATTTCTCCGCCCCAGAATCGTTTACGATTCAAGCGAACGTACCAGTTACTCAAATTATCACCAACAAATTCGCTTATAGCACGGGCAGCCTTTGTTGGCTCATGATCCTCAAGCTGTTTGTTGACTTCTCCTACCAATGTGTTTAGAAGAGATAGAATCCAGCGATCGATTTCTGGTCGATTTTCGAAAGCTACTTGAGGCTCTGAATTGTCAAATCCATCAACATTAGCATATAGAGCAAAGAAAGAATATGTATTATAAAGCGTTCCAAAGAATTTACGACTCACTTCTTCGACTCCGTCGGTATCAAACTTCAAATTATCCCAAGGCGATGAGTTTGAAATCATATACCAACGCAATGGGTCAGTACCATACTTTTCTATAGCACCAAACGGATCAACAGCATTTCCCAAACGCTTACTCATCTTGTTTCCATTCTTGTCAAGCACAAGACCGTTGGAAATAACCGATTTGTAAGCAACACTATCGAATACCATGGTTCCTATAGCATGCAATGTGAAGAACCATCCACGAGTTTGGTCAACGCCCTCAGCAATAAAGTCAGCGGGATAAACCCTTCCGCTATCAAAAGCCTCTTTATTCTCAAACGGATAATGGATTTGAGCATAAGGCATTGCTCCAGAATCAAACCATACGTCGATTAGGTCAAGCTCACGCTTCATAGGTTTTCCATTTCCCGAAACCAATATTATATCATCCACATATGGACGGTGAATATCTATCTTGTCATAGTTAGCCTTGCTATAATCACCGGGGACAAATCCCTTATCCTTATAAGGATTCGACTTCATTATTCCTGCTGATACTGACTTTTCTATCTCGTCGTACAACTCTTGAATGCTTCCGATACATTTCTCCTCGCCATCTTCGCTACGCCAAATAGGGAGTGGAGTACCCCAATAGCGACTACGGCTAAGATTCCAGTCGTTCAAGTTTTCAAGCCACTTGCCAAAACGTCCTGTACCTGTATGTTCTGGTTTCCAATTAATGGTCTTGTTCAACTCATACATGCGTTCTTTGCATGCAGTAGACTTGATAAACCAGCTGTCAAGCGGATAATAAAGCACAGGTTTATCAGTACGCCAACAATGCGGATAGTTGTGTACGTGTTTCTCAATCTTAAAGGCAGTACCTGCTTGTTTCATCTTCATGCAAAGCACTATATTCAAATCTTCAGCCTTAGTTGCGGCTACTTCATCATATTTTCCGCCTGGATTGAACTGAGGGTCATATGCGTTCTTAACATAAGCTCCAGCAAACTCGCCGTATACATCCACATTAACGCAAGTCTTCACAAACTCCTCGTCAAGCTCGTCAATAGTCCAGTATTTTCCAGAAAAATCAACCATAGGACGTGTTTCGCCCTTCTTGTTAACCATAAACAACGACGGAATGCCTGCTGCTTTAGCAACAAAAGCATCGTCAGCTCCAAATGTAGGTGCAATATGCACAATACCAGTACCGTCCTCTGTTGTAACATAATCACCTGGTATAACTCTGAAACCGTTGTCGTTGGATACAACTTTTCCATCTACCAAGTCAACAGGCTTAACCCAAGGGAACAATTGATGATATTTCATGCCAACAAGTTCAGTTCCCATATACTCGGCAATGACACGATATGGAATAATCTTGTCGCCTTGCTTGTATTCATCGATAGGCATTTCTGCTCCTTTCACATCAAGATAAGCGTTTAATCTTGCCTTCGCCATGATTACGACCATAGGTTCAGCATTATATGGGTTATATGTTTCAACAGCCACATATTCAATCTTAGGACCTACGCATAACGCAGTATTTGACGGTAAAGTCCAAGGGGTTGTAGTCCAACCTATGATATTTACATTGGTCGCAAATTTGGCATCAGCCTTAGACTTAATGTCAGCTAAAATGGCATTATCGTTTTCTACAACATTAAAAATAGCTGTAACTGTAGTGTCTTTCACATCACGGTAACATCCTGGTTGATTTAATTCATGCGAACTAAGTCCAGTACCAGCAGCAGGTGAATATGGCTGTATGGTATAACCTTTATAAAGTAACCCTTTATTATAAAGTTGCTTCAAAAGCCACCACAACGTTTCTATATAGCTATTCTCATATGTGATATATGGATTGTCGGTATCCACCCAATAGCCCATCTTGTGAGTTAAATCAGTCCACTCCTTAGTGTACTTCATCACTTCCTTTCGGCATGCTGCATTATAATCGTCTACCGAAATCTTTTTACCTATATCTTCTTTGGTTATTCCAAGAGATTTTTCAACGCCAAGTTCGACAGGCAAACCATGAGTATCCCAACCTGCCTTACGCATAACTTGGAAACCTTTCATTGTCTTAAAACGGCAGATAATATCCTTAATAGTACGAGCCATCACGTGATGAATACCAGGCATGCCGTTAGCCGACGGAGGTCCTTCATAAAACACGAATGAAGGAGCGCCCTCACGCACCTTTATACTTTGTGCGAACACATCTTCTTGGTTCCATTTATCAAGAACTTCTTTGTTTATCTCTGAAAGATTAAATTTGCTATATTCTTTAAATTTATTTTTCATATAGTATGTTGGAATAACCGTATTATATTTGTTTCGATTGCAAAAGTAATAAATAATTATCACATTTACATGCTATTTAGCTCCTAATTTGCCACCCTTGATTCCGCCTTTAACACCACCGCCAAGACTAAAAATATTCTGGTCATAAGAAACAGTTTTCTGCCCCATCTCACGTTTACGTTTCAATGCCAATTGAACAAGTTTGTCCATCAATTCGTCAAATCGTATTCCTGTCGCCTCCCACAAATAAAACGACAGCGATCCTGGAATAGTGTTTATTTCGTTCACGTACACATCACGTGTCTTACGGTTTACAATCACGTCAACACGGCTTACTCCGTGGCATGACAGCACACGGAATGTTTCTCCAGCAAGGAATTGAATATGTTTTGTTTCATCTTCAGGCAAGTCTGCTGGAATTTTCTTTTGAGAAGCCTGCATACCTTTTGTTCCCTTGCTGCCTCCCATATACTTATCCTCGTAAGTCAAGAAATCGCATGTTTTAATAGGCTCTTCCAATACCGACATCTGATAATCATCGCAATCGCCTAAAACAGAACAATTAATTTCTTGCAAGTCCTCTACCATGTCCTCTACGATGATACGTGTAGAATAGATTTCGGCAGCATCTACACGCTCTATCAACTCCTCACGGCTATAAGCACAACCGATTCCCACGCTAGAGCCTAAGTTGGCTGGCTTCACAATCACAGGATAACCTATTTCACTTTCAATCTTTTCTATAAGTTCGTCACGCTTAGAGAACCATTGTTTGTCGGTGAACCACACATAATCAACCACTGGTATGCCGCACGCTTGAAGTATCATCTTCATCGTAATCTTATCCATTCCGTTAGCCGACGATAATGTGTTACATCCCGCATAAGGTATGCCTATGGTTTCTAATACGCCTTCAAATATGCCATCTTCGCCATTTGAACCATGAAGGACAGGGATCACCACATCCAACTTTGTCAGAATGTTGCTACCGAAAATTTTCTTTTTGCAACGGTACAAATTATAATCGCCATAACACGGCTCCATATACACTTGCTCGCATTGTGCCAAAAGGGCAGGCACGTCACGATAGTTAGCTATTTCAAACAACGCTTCGCCTGTAAACCATTTTCCCTCTTTTGTAATATATATTGGCGTTATCTCATATTTGTCACGGTTGATGGCATGCATTGCTTGCGATGCCGAAATCACTGAAATCTCATGTTCTGTGGAACGTCCTCCAAAGAATACTCCGATATTCGTTTTCATCTTATGCTTATAATTTTCTTTAATTTGAATTCTTTTAAATCTCTATATCACGATAATTATTTAAACGTGTCAGGCAAATCGTTCTCATACAGAACCGTATCTCCAGCACTTGCAATTTTGGCCAACACAGCTTGAGCATCTTGGAATGTATCGACTATATACAGATTTTCCTCTTTGCTCCAGCCCTTTGCCTTGATACCTTTCACGATAGCATCACGATTATATTTACCTACTATTATAGCCACATCGCACGTTTCGGCAATATGCTCGCCAAATTTACTGTTATAATATTCTTGCTTGTCGCCAAGTTCTATCATACCCGGTGTAATTACTATACGCTTTCCGCCAGTCATGCTGCCCAACACATCTAATGCCATACGTGAACCGTCAGGATTGGAATTAAACGCATCATCAATAATAGCCACTCCAGCTGGTGTGCGTTTCATGTTCAAACGGTGTTCGACCTGTGCTATTTTGCTCACAGCATATTTTATTTTCTGCTCAGGGACACCAAGTTTCATGGCTACTATTACTGCGCCCATAAGATTAGATATGTTGCATTCGCCTATCAATTTTGTAGACAAATCTATACGCTTCCCATCGCCTACTATGGTGAATGTAGTTCCTAAGGTGCTATACATCACATCTTCCGCATGGAAATCGGCATCTATCAAAGCGTTCACCGCATAACGTTTTGCCTCTACATTAACGACTTCCCTATTCTCGACAAATTCAAAATCATTATTAAGTACAGCAAAACCATCAGAAGGCAAAGCGTCCACCAACTCAAATTTAGTCTTCTGCACGTTCTCTATAGACTTAAATGACTCTAAATGTTGCGGTCCTACGGCAGTGACTATACCCATGTGCGGTTTCACTAAATCACAAATTTCTTTTATATCACCCACATTCTTAGCTCCCATTTCCACTATGAAAACTTCATTATATGGTTGCAACATTTCTCTTATGGTGCGTATGACCCCCATAGGTGTATTATAACTACCAGGTGTCATTAGGACCGAATAATACTCGCTCAATATACGGTTAAGATAGTGTTTTGTGCTGGTCTTTCCGTAGCTTCCAGTCACGCCTATAATTTTCATATCGGGCATTTGCCCCAATATGCGTTTCGCATCATTGTAATACTTTTTGTTAATAGCGTTTTCCACAGGTTTTAGTAACCAGTTGGATGCGATTGTCATCACGTAAGAAAATGCCGAAAATGCCACAAACGCAAATGCTAACCCACGTAAATCGAAACGGCTAAAAAGTAACGATACAGCCACTATCAGCACCAGCTCAGTAACAAACAACCTCCACACCCGCTTGGTGAACACAAGCGAATGCTTATACTTCTTTCTGAACAATGAATAAGATTGACATGCAAGCACCAATGATATTACAGCCTTCACTGCATCAAACCACTCATATCCCGAAAACGAAGAAGCGAGCAACATCCCCATAACCATACATAACACACGTGGTGTGGTTGTGTATTCGTTATTCATGCCCATCCAATTCCTATATCGTTCATTGCGATACGAATTTTGTTGTAGCATTTGTAAGTCGCGCTTTACGACAAGCACCATATACACGGTGGCTATAATTGCTAGTATTATATTTATTGCTAATGTCATTTTTACCGATTTTATCGAATTATTTTGTCATTTCTTCATTCAAAAAACTTTTTATCACCGCCGCAAATTGGTACGTATTATCTAAAAAGCTATAATGCCCAGCACCATCGAAAGCCACCAAACCTGCATCAGGAATCAACCTTTCCATAATTTCCGCATCCCTCAGCGGTGTTGCTGTGTCATTTTTACCCCACACAAGGAGCGCAGGGCATTTGATTTCTGGCATCACAGACTTTAAATCCTCGTTTACAACTTTGCTTAATATGGCACGCATCTTAGGCGTAGAATTATTATAGTCGCTAGAGCCTGATTTTCCACGATAACGGTCTATCAATTCCCATCCTTTCGTATCACCAAAGACTAATGGCAATAGCCGCTTCATCGCCTTATATGAATACACTTTCACATAATACTTCAGTGAACGCTTAGGTTTCACGCCTGCTGCATCTACAAGAATCAACTTACGCACAACATTACGTGACGAGTATAAAATTCCCACACGTCCTCCAAAAGAATGTCCTAACAAGACAGGGTTTTCTATACTCTCTTTTTCGATGAATTTCTCGATTAATCGGGTATATTCTTCAACTCCCCACACCGTTTCGG
>CAZSHA010000075.1:0-9676 GCA_964606575.1 uncultured Muribaculaceae bacterium
ATAGACTTTCATGCTGGGCGACAATACTCTTTCAATACTTGCCAATGTCGAATGGTCACACCCCCAACCGTGCATAAGCACAATAGGATGCCCCTCGCCCTCAACAGTATAATGAAAGTCGACTCCGTCTATGTGCAAGCTATTTTCCATATACGCTAAATTAACTCACAAAGATACAAATCTCACACCATATATCCCCATTTTTAGCTCAACTTCTATCAAAAAACTTTATTTCACACTATTTATTAAAAGTATTTTAGCAAGATTTACTATCTTAGCTTAAGATTTAATTACTCGCTTCATGCTCTTTGAGTTTAAAGCATTTATCAACATTTATCAAAACGTTTTGTGCATGGCTGACATTTTTGAACAACGTATTCTAGAACTCCGCAAGGAAATAAATGAATATAACCATCAATATTATGTGCTTAACGCACCCACAATCTCCGACAAAGAATTTGACGATAAGTTAAAGGAACTGCAAGAACTGGAAGAAACCTATCCGCAATTCTTCGATGCCTATTCGCCAACCCAGCGCGTCGGTAGTGACTTGTCGCAAGGATTTAAACAAGTCAAGCACGAGCGGCCTATGATTTCGTTATCTAATTCATATTCGGTTGATGAGGTTGCCGACTTCCTTACCCGTGCTGAAAACGGTTTGCAGGGTGAGAAGTGTGAAATCGTGGGCGAGATGAAATTTGACGGAACGTCCATTTCTCTCATTTATGAACATGGCAGGCTTGTTCGTGCAGTGACGCGTGGCGATGGAGAGCGTGGCGATGATGTAACGACTAATGTACTCACAATAAAAAGTATACCTCTACAATTGCCCGAAAACACCGATTATCCCGATGCTTTTGAGATTCGTGGGGAAATTTTGTTGCCTTGGAAACAATTTGAGGAATTGAACAAAGAGCGCGCGTTCAATGAGGAATCGCTCTTTGCTAATCCTAGAAATGCCGCTGCTGGAACTTTGAAACTGCAAAATTCTGCCGAGGTGGCGAGAAGGGGACTTGATGCCTATTTTTACTATATATTAGGCGATAATCTTCCATGCGACACACATTATGGCAACATGCAAGAAGCAAGAAAGTGGGGATTCAAAGTAGCTCCTGTTATGGAATTGTTGCCTTCGCTTGATGATGTACGCGCATTCATAGCAAAGTGGGATGTTGAACGTAAGCATCTGCCTGTGGCAACAGATGGATTGGTCTTCAAAATCAATAATTTACGCCAACAATTAAACTTAGGAAGCACATCAAAATCACCTCGTTGGGCTGTTGCTTTCAAGTTTCAAGCAGAACGTGCATGCACATCGTTAAAATTTGTGTCATTTGAAGTAGGTAGAACTGGAGTCGTAACTCCAGTTGCAAATCTGGACCCCGTATTGCTGTCTGGCACAATAGTGAAACGCGCGTCACTGCACAACGAAGATATAATACGCACACTAGATATTCATGAGGGCGATAAGCTATATGTAGAAAAAGGCGGAGAGATAATACCCAAAATAGTAGGGGTGGATTTAGACAGCAGAATACATGGAAGCCAACCTCTGAAATTCGTCCAAACTTGTCCTGTGTGCGGTACACCGCTTAAAAGAATCGAAGGCGAAGCTGCTTGGTTTTGCCCTAACAAATATGAATGTCGTCCGCAAATCACTGGGAAAATTGAGCATTTCGTGGGTAGACACATGATGAATATTGACGGAATAGGAGAAGAAGTGGCTGAGCAACTTTTCACGGCAGGATTGGTGACAAACATAGCCGATTTATACGATTTAACCGAAGAAAAACTGGTGACGCTTGAACGTTTTAAAGAGCGATCGGCTCGACGTATAATCAGCGGTATTGAAGAAAGTAAAAAAGTGCCGTTTGAACGGTTAATTTTCGCATTATCCATCCCATTTGTGGGTGAAACCACCGCTAAAGTTCTAGCTAGTGCGACACACGACATGGATGCCCTCATGGCTATGGATGAATTGCAACTTTCAAGCATTAATGAGATAGGCGGTAAGATCGCAAAAAGTATTGTGGAATATTTCAGCGTAGACGCAAATAAACAAATAATAGAACGCTTGCGTACCGCAGGGCTTCAAATGGCGATTTCCGAAGAAGAATTACAGAATAAGACCGATAAACTCGCAGGCAAATCTATTGTAATCAGCGGAACTTTCGCTCACCATTCACGTGACGAATACAAAAAGATGATAACCCAAAACGGCGGGAAAAATGTTGGTTCAATTTCATCTAAAACCGATTTTGTCTTTGCAGGAGAGAATATGGGACCAGCTAAGCTTGAAAAGGCTAAAAAATTGGGAATACCAATTATAAACGAAGAAGATTTCTTGAAAATGATAGAATAATCTTTAAAGACAAACGCCTCTTTCGACTAGCGAGAGAGGCGTTGCTTTTCATCTTAAGCTGTTTCTTTATTTCAAATCTTTCATATTTATAGACGTGTTCTGCCTATGCAACTTCCCTACTTTAAGAGTTTCAACGAGTTCATCGTCGTAAGGAAGAATAAAACCCATTAAATAATCATACCCACGACCTCGGCGACCACCCTTGGCATATTGTATTCCAACCTCTCCGTAATTGCTGTCGTCATCCAATTCCACGAACACATTTCCCGACAGAAATGGATTAACTACCTTAAACGTGCTTCTTAGCTTGCCGTTCTTCTTTTCTTCAATTTTCACACCTCCTACAATCTTAGAAGTACCAGTATATCCACCTAAACGATTACTTCCTGTTGATGCACCTGCACTTCCTGTTTGTAATACAACTTGTCCGTTTTTTACAATGAAGAAGTTAAGACCCCGTTCAGCCAAAGTGAGTTTCCTCCATCTTGTCCTATCTACTAATAAAATATAGCTACCATCTTTTACAGCATTTAGAGCTTCGGCATGAGCCACAGAATCACGTTGTTTCTCTAGCATTTTCTCATATGCCTTACGTTCTTTCTTTGTCATCTGCTCAAAGTTCAAACTATCAGCAACATCCGCATCACGCACCTTCTCTACTGCGTTGGCTGAGATACTCACCCCCATTGTAAGTGCCAATAAAAAAGCTAAAGTCTTCATAACGTCACATATTTATATAATTGTTTATAAAGTTATAAAATTAAAATCAAAAAAACATTCCCTTAACCAAGTTTAACAGAAATCCCAGCCAACTATCTTGTTACTGTCGGCTGGGATTTTCTTTATTCAACTATGGGATTCCTTTTATCTAGCTTTTTTCATATCTTCAAATTTGATATAATCGCTAAGTCTACCCATATTGCCTTTGAAATTAGAACCCAGGCCACGTCCGTTTGGAACAAATGACTTACCGATTTTTATCTCACGGCCTATACCTTCTTTATCGTAGGGAAGAATTACTCCCATCAAACTGTAAAAAGATCCATCGGCATTATTAGTGATTCCTATCTCAGCAAAATTATCTTTTTTGTTTAATTTAAGATTCATTTTGCCCGATAAATATGTCGCCATTATATCATATTTACATTTTACTTCTCCATTCTTCTTCTCTTCCAAATCTCCGGTTTTTATGATTTCTGTTGGTACGGTGATTCCGCCTAGATTGTTATTTCCCGAAGAAGACATATCTGTACCGGTTTGAAATGTTACGTCTTTCCCGTTTTCTACCAACAAGAAATTTATTAATTTCTCTCTAGCATTCATTTCAATAAAATCACGTCTTTCAACCAAAAGGATAAAATTACCGCTTTTTATTGCGGCTACGGCATTTGCGTGGTCTGTTGAATCCTTGATTGCTTGTTGGCGTTTTTCATATTCTTTACGCTCTTTTTTTGACATTTTGGATAAATCTACCTCGCTCACAGAAACTGCACTGGCAGTAACAGCCAAACTTACCAATGCCACTAAAAACATCATTAATTTTTTCATAATCTTCGTTTGTTTATTATCTGCGGGTAAAATTACGAAAAAATAATACAAATACTATACACAAATTAAACTTTTTTCATATTAACAAAAATACACATAGCTATAGCTGTAACATTTCGGCATCACAATTTTGCACCTTTTATTGCTTTTTCGATATCGTTGGTATTGTACGGAACCACATCACCATATATTGTAAGGCTTCCCGACCAGAAATTAGGGCTTATTATAGCCATCGCATAATTATCTTCTTTATATAAGGTGACTTGAACTTGAGCTGAAACGGCTGGTCCAGAAACTGAAAAATTATATGTGATATTCCCTTTCTTATCGGGTTCACCTCCCTTTAAACCTGTAACAGTACCCTCCACGGTGACTCCACCTAGACCGTTCAAACCCGGATTTCCTCTATTAGATGCAATCTGTATAGTGGCTTTATTACCCTGTACTAACAAAAAATTGGTGTTCGGTTGCGGATTCATATAGGCGTGTCCTCGCATCATCATGCGGTCAGCCATAAGAACATAGCAATTTTTACGCATCGCGTCAACGGCAAACTCATGGTCAATTGAGTCTTTGACTTCTTGAATACGTTTTTTTATCGCCTTTTTCTCTTCCTTTGTGTATTCTTTTTCTTTGTCACCATATATTTCATCGGAATAGGCTGTATTACAAACCAACACACACGTCAATAAGACAAACATTAATTTGCGCATATTCGTTTCTCCTTTCTATGATATTATTGTTATACAACATCAAAGTAAACAATTACCTATCACAATAACAACTAATTTACACACTATAACTTCAACAGTACCTAATCTTAACTATTTTTACTAATTTTGCCCCAAAATAAAAATTCAACATGAAACAAATACTAAACTATCACAATATAAAGTTTTCGCAGAAAATAACATTGTTGGTTTGTTCCTTTTTGTTGTGTCTTGTACTCGCCACAATGCTAAACACAATTATAAGTGTGAATCTAGAGCCGGGAAGCCTCTTAGGAATCAATATAAGCCTATTCACCCAGAATGTTCTTGCATTCATGCTGCCAGTGGTAATTACCGTTGTTTTTATTTCCGCAAAACCTCTAGAATATTTACGGCTGAACAAAGCGCCATCCATAAAATCAATAATATTTTTAATAGCCACTTTCATTGTTATGACACCAGCCTTCAATTATATTGTTGACTGGAACAATAATATTTCACTGCCAGAGTCAATGAAAGGAATTGAATCGTGGATGCGGACCGCCGAAAATGCTGCTCAAGCCGTGACTAATAAGATTCTTAACGAAAACAACCTCATTGTGAGTATTCTCATTATCGGTATGTTGACTGGGATGAGTGAGGAAATGTTGTTCAGAGGCGGACTACAAACAATATTGCGTAGCCGACCGATGAGCATACACATAGCTATTTGGAGTACTGCTGTAATTTTCAGCATTATGCATTTCCAGTTTTTTGGATTTGTTCCTCGTGTCCTGCTGGGAGCGTTTTTCGGTTATTTGGCTTATTGGAGCGGCTCTTTATGGACGGCTGTCATAGCTCATGCTCTTAACAACTCCACCGTAATCGTAGCACACAGGATTAACCAAACAAGCGGCTACAATCTTGACAACTTGGGGTTAGTGAACAATGGGGAGTTTCCAGTTTTAGCCATATGCAGTTTAATTGCAACTACATTACTAATATATTACTATCTAAAAACAACAAGAGCCAAGTAAAATATTTCGCTTGGCTCTCATTGTTATACATTATACAATCACTCAAACTTCTTCCGATTGAATATAAAGTTTCTACCAAGATATTTTTCCCTAACCACAGGATTTGCCGCAAGTTCTTCAGAAGTTCCTTGGAATAGGATTTTTCCTTCAAACAAAAGATAGGCACGGTCGGTTATATTAAGCGTTTCAGGTGCGTTGTGGTCGGTTATCAAAATACCGATGTTCTTAGTTTTCAATTTGTACACAATCGACTGTATATCTTCTACCGCAATCGGGTCAACCCCCGCAAACGGTTCATCAAGCATTATAAACTTAGGATTTATGGCAAGGCATCGTGCTATTTCAGTACGACGACGTTCGCCACCCGACAATTGGTCACCTAGGTTTTTACGCACATGCTGCAAGTGAAACTCCGAAAGCAGGCTTTCCAATTTTTCTTCTTGCTCCTCGGGGGGCAGCTTGCCCATCTCTAAAATTGTGCGTATGTTATTCTCAACGCTCAATTTTCGGAACACCGATGCTTCCTGCGCCAAATAGCCTATTCCGCACTTCGCACGCTTATACACTGGATATTTTGTGATATCCCTGTCATTCAAAAATATACGACCTTCATTGGGAGTAATAAGCCCTGTCGTCATATAGAATGTTGTGGTTTTGCCCGCTCCATTTGGTCCTAACAATCCAACAATTTCACCCTGCTTAACATTTATAGAAACATGGTTAACCACCGTGCGTTGACGATATTTCTTCACTAGGTTGTCGGTACGAAGCACCATAGAGCCATCTTCTCCGAAATATTCTTCATCACTTAGCTCATGACTACTAACATCGGGGCTATTATTCTCTGTTTTAGAACTTGTAAACTTATCTAATATGCTTCCTATAAGCGGAACTCTTATCTTCATTTCTAAATTGTTTCTATTATACTTCCTTTCTTACTTGCGGTTGCTACTTAACTGGCTTTTGATATAATCAGTTAAAAGATTTATCGCCACCTCGTTGTGACCTCCTTGCGGGATTATCAAATCTACACAACGTTTTGTAGGCTCAATATGCATGTTATGCATAGGCTTCAACACTTGCTCATATCGGTCTATCACCATCTGAGGGGTTCTACCACGCTCAATGCAGTCACGGCTTATTACACGAATCAATCTCTCATCGGCATCAGCATCGACAAACACCTTAATGTTCATCATATCACGCATACGCTCGTCCGACAAGACTAAGATTCCTTCCACTAGAACCACATCGTAAGGTTTCATGTGAACGGTTTCGGCTTGACGGGTACAAGTTAAATAGGAATAAGTAGGCATTTCCACATCCTTTCCGTCCCTTAACATCCCAAGATGCTCAAGCAACAAGTCCCAATCAAAAGCGGCTGGCTCGTCAAAATTAATCTTCTGACGATCTTCTACTGGAACGTGGCTGGAATCCTTGTAGTATGAATCTTGAGAAATCACCCCGACTTCTCCTTCGGGAAGCCGTTCCATAATTTTCCTAACCACGGTAGTCTTTCCTGAGCCCGTTCCTCCAGCTATTCCTATTATTAGCATAATTCTTAATTTAAAAACTGCACTTCTGCGACAACTTGTATTCACACAAAGTACCACAAGATATTTATTACAAAATTAATGCAACTTAACAGCAAAAGCAAAACTCCACCGATTTTTTTAACTTAGAAGCTGTTTAAATTTTATTTCGAGATTATTTTAAGAGGTGTTTTGGAATATTTTTTTCTGCAGACAGCACAGGATGGGATACAGAAAACGTTGCAGGGTCATGAGATTAATGAAACCCAGAAAACAGCTTCTTGATTTCCGAGAACCATAAATGTGTGTGATAATTGGAAAAAGAATGGCGGCTTATAAATTCATTTGTAGCCGCCATATTTTTTGTCGTTATGCTAGAACTTCTTCTACAGGTGTGTAAGGCAAGTCAAACACTTTTGCTACAGCTTCGTAGGTGACTTTCCCTTCTACAATATTCAATCCGAGAGCTAATGCGTGGTCGTCTTGGCAAGCTTTTTTCCAACCCTTGTTCGCCAACTTTATGGCGTAAGGTAGCGTGGCATTACTTAGAGCGATTGTTGATGTGTAAGGCACAGCTCCAGGAATATTAGCTACAGCGTAGTGGACTATGCCGTCAATTACGTATGTAGGTTCGGAATGGGTCGTTGGATGCGATGTTTCAAAGCAGCCACCTTGGTCGATAGCCACATCCACAAGCACCGTTCCCGGTTTCATCATCTTCAACATGTCTTTGGTGATAAGGTGTGGCGCTTTGTCACCAGGAATAAGCACTGAGCCCACTATCAAATCTATGTTAGGCAACTCCATTGTGATGTTGTGGGTGTTTGAATAGATTGTTTTTACATTTTTAGGAAGCACGTCCGATAAGTAGCGAAGACGCTTTAGGCTAATGTCGGTAATCATAACTTCCGCACCCATGCCTGCCGCCATAATAGCTGCTTGCGTTCCCACTGTACCAGCTCCCAATACTAGCACTCTTGCTGGTCTTACTCCTGGAACACCGCCTAGCAGTTTGCCCTTGCCACCTTGGGGCTTTTCTAGAAATCGTGCGCCTTCTTGAATCGACATTCTACCTGCCACCTCGCTCATAGGGATAAGCAACGGCAACGAGTTGTCATCAAGTTGTACAGTTTCATAAGCAAGGCACACCGCTTTCCTTTCTTTCATCACCTTAGTGAGAGTGTCATCGCAAGCGAAGTGAAAATAGGTGAATAGCAGTTGCCCTTCCCTTATCAGTTCATATTCTGGTTTGATAGGCTCTTTAACTTTCACTATCATTTCTGCAATAGCATACACATCGTCTATTGTAGGTAATATTTTAGCACCATATTCGATGTATTCCTCATCGGAAAATCCTGAGTTAACTCCTGCGGTGTGCTGTACGTATACTGTATGACCGCATTTTACAAGTTCTTTTACTCCTGCAGGTGTCATACCCACTCGGTTCTCATTGTTCTTGATTTCTTTAGGAATACCTACTATCATATTGGTTAGTTTATAATGGTTAGAAATTAATCACATAGAACGCAGTTTTCTATGTCGACCGAAATTTAGCTATTTAGTCTGAAAAATTGGTTATGATAACTCGAAATTTTGCGCATGTTTTAAAACACGGTTTTTCAACATCAAAAAAGAAGCGATGATAGAACATAAATCCTATCACCGCTTCTCAGTATGAAAACGAATAATTATAATGTTATGCTTTAACACGACCTACGTATGAACCGTCACGAGTGTCGACTTCGATCATTTCGCCTTCACTGATAAATAGAGGAACACGTACGGTTGCTCCTGTTTCAACGGTTGCAGGCTTTAATGTGTTAGTCGCGGTATCGCCTTTTAGACCTGGCTCAGTGTAAGTAACTTTAAGGGTTGTCTTTACTGGCATTTCAGCGTAAAGCACTGTTTCAGTAGAAGCATCAGACACTACAGATACGGTGTCACCTTCTTTCATAAAGTCCGCACCAGTCACTAGGTCACGTGAGATAGGCACTTGCTCGTATGTTTCGTTGTTCATGAAGATGTCGTCATTCCCGTCGGCATATAGATATTGATAATCACGGCGTTCCACACGCACGTCTTCTAGTTTTTCACCGATGTTGAAACGGCGTTCCAATACACGACCGTCAACAACGTCTTTTAATTTTGTGCGCATGAAAGTGTTGCCTTTTCCTGGTTTTACGTGTAGAAATTCAATACAAAAATAAAGACGGCCATCCAAGCGGATACATGTGCCGTTCTTGATGTCTTGAGCGTTCATCATAATGCTTTGTCCTTATTATATTTTATTATGTTTGTTATATTCGGTATTTCAATTCGAGTGCAAAATTAATGAGATTTGACAAAAAACGCAAAAAAGTTAGGTGTAAAAATCATTTACGCTTGGTTATTTAAGAAAAAGTGCCTATTTTTGCAAACCGAAAATTAAGAAATAATAAAAACGATAAATAATATACGGTAATGAAAAGAACATTCCAACCTTCAAACAGAAAGAAAGCTAATAAGCAT
>CAZSHA010000076.1:0-9098 GCA_964606575.1 uncultured Muribaculaceae bacterium
CATCGGCTTCACGAACAGCCTCCAAACGGTCACGAGTGATTGCTCCCAAACAACGAACACCAAGACCTGGACCTGGGAATGGTTGACGATAAACCATGTCATACGGCAAGCCCAACTCTACTCCACACGCACGAACCTCATCCTTAAACAATTGCTTCAAAGGCTCAACTAATTGGAATTGAAGGTCTTCTGGCAAACCGCCCACGTTATGATGCGATTTCACCATTTTCGCAGTCTTTGTACCGCTCTCTACAATATCGGGATAGATTGTACCTTGCCCTAAGAAATCAATTCCGTCAAGTTTTCTAGCCTCTTCTTCAAATACACGAATAAACTCACCGCCTATTATCTTACGTTTCTGTTCAGGATCGGCAACTCCCTCTAATTTTCCCAAGAAACGCTCGGTAGCATCCACATAGATTAGATTTGCGTTAAGCTGGTTCTTGAATACTTCAATAACATTTTCCGATTCACCTTTACGCATTAATCCATGATTGACGTGCACACACACAAGATTGTCACCTATGGCTTTAAGAAGCAATGCCGCCACCACCGAGCTATCAACGCCACCCGACAATGCTAATAACACCTTCTTATCACCTACTTGTCGGCGTACCAATTCGATTTGGTCGTTTACGAAATTGGTCATATTCCAATTCGCCTCGGCTTTGCATGTGTCGAAAACGAATGACTTTACCGCAGCCTTAATAGCTCCCTCGTCATCCTCAAATTGAGCTATCTTCACTTCGCACAGAGCCTTGTCGTGACCAGCCGCCATTACCGGGATTCCAGCATTATAAATCTCATGATTAACATCAATAGCCACTCCATCAATAACGTTATTAGGGCCGCCATTAATGATAACACCTTTCACATTAGGCAACGCCTTCAATTCATCGGCAGTAATATCATGAGGATAAATCTCGCTATAAACCCCTAAAGCACGGATAGCACGAGCCAGCACTGTATTCTCATGACTACCTAGGTCTAGGATAACAATCATGTCTTGTTTCATAAATAGTTTCTGTTATTTTAATTATGTTTATTTCATTCTTAACTAATCCATTTAACGCGCCAGTACTTAAAACGCATGAAAGAAGCCGCACAGCTATTCTAATAAATGATTCAGGCAGTTTCAACACTGAAACTGCCTGACAGTTATTAGAACTTATATGTTGCTCCTACAGAAAAGACTATTTGGTCGAAGTCGCTTATAAGTTGATACTTCAACTCAGCTCCCAATGACAGCTTGCTGTCTATATCATATTCAACACCGCAACCAAGGTTAACACCAAACTTGCCTTCTGACTCCTCGAAAGCTTTCCAATTGCTATATGTAACTCCAGCCAAAGGATAGAAAGTAGCCTTTTCAGATAGGTCAAGCAAATAATGTCCAGTGGCTTCCACATTCCAATTCTTCAAATAATTTTTCTTGAAAAAATAATTGAACGCCACTTCACCTCTTATCGCATCTGTTACTCCATGCTGGAATTTAGCTCCCAAACCGAAATTCTCTATTTCCGAACCATAGTTCACATTAAGACCTAATGCATTCACACCCTTTTGCGCAGCCATTGAGCCAATGCCCAATATTAGACCACAGATTAATAGTACAACCTTTTTCATAAAAAATAAAATTTTAAAATTACGTTCACAAATATATACAATAAGTTGCAATTATTTTCCAAAAGTCAATAAAAAATTATTCCGCCTTTCAAAAAAATAAGCGAGAACATCAATTGACGCTCTCGCTATATTTATCTATCCCCTAAATTTCTTATCAAAATTTATAACCTATCGAAACTGTGAAATTCGTATTTTTCACTGACTCTTCTTCACTTTCATCATCAATATTAAGCAATCCGAAATCGTAACCGATTGAAACTGGTATACGCTTTTCCAATTCTACACCAACTTTAAATCCTAGACCGGCATCAAAACGCTTAACTCCAGCTGTATCTCCAAATGTATCACATTTGATAGTCGCACTAGAAACAGCTAATTTGGATTTTCCGAATGCTCCAAATGCAACGTATGGGCCAAAATCTCCAAACAATGCCACTTTCTCATTTACCGTATATTTGAAACCTACGTGGATAGGTACTTCAAAATAAAACGCAGTAAATTGAGCTTCTAGTAGGTTTCCGTAATCTATTTGCGCCCCCTTTTGCGTTAGAAGCAATGCAGCATTAACATAAGCACCTGTGGTTTCTTGACTTAGCATCTTTGTACCTTTTATTCCTACATGTACACCCACTTTAGAATCCATGTGGCTCATGCTGGCAACATTAATACCTGCAATAGCTTCATATTGTACACTTTGAGCAACGATTGTCCCCAATCCTGCTACAATACCGCAAATCAATAATAATAGTTTTTTCATATAACTCTAATTTTATAGATTAATGATTTATTTTCAATAATAATACCGTTAAAATTGTTTTTAACGACATTTATTTATAACTTTGTCAATACATTTTAGTGATATACACTAAAAAGCCTATTTATAGGCACATCAATATCATTAATTTAATACATTAAGGACAATTTATTACTAATCTATAAAATTAAGGATTTACTAAAAAGCCAGACTACAGCATATCACACTGACTACCAAAGAAATACACTCAACAAAGAAATCATTCACTTTTTTCCACAGCACTAAATATATTATTTGTTGCCTTACTTATGGAACTTAGACTAGGCACACTTTTTCAAATTTCACAATAAACTCAATTTATTTATGGGGTAAACCACTCCTAATCATTACTACAATCACTCATTATTTACATGATAGCCGTAATAATCTTCCAGCAACTTTGCAGCCGAAGACTCTATTATTTTGCCGTCGGGCGAGCTTTGTATTACAAGTTCATCAAGAATAGCCTTGTGTTTAAGCATACGCCTTTCAGCAAGCGCCAGCCCCTTACGCAACTGTATTCTATATTCTTCACTCTCCCACATGCTTTAGCAGTTCATTATATCGTTTCTTGTCATAAACAATCGTTTTCACATTGCTTCCGCCTTCGGCAACAAGAGTGCGAGGAACGGAGCTATTATCGGCTATAAGCCAGTTGTCTACATGTGGAATATATATTTTGAACAGATTCCTTATGCCTGCGGTATATCTTCTTTTTATCACATTTATCGGTATGTCATGACCGCCTTCCTTGACACGTTGGGCAACACGGCGTACTGCGAGTTTCACATTGTTCAACCAAAAGAACAACAATTTCACCGAATATCCCTTAGCCTGAGCCTTGCTCACAAGATTATTAATGGAACGTGATGCAAGCGTTGTTTCTATAGCGAAAGTTTCCTCTCGCTCTAGCAAGTCGGTGATACGTTGCAACATAACCTTTCCAGCATCTATAGCCACACCTTCGGGATTAAATGGCGAAAGCCCCTTCGCTATTTCATCGGCATTTACAAATTCCTTGCATTGGAACACTTCGGGCAGAAGAGTGTAAGATGCCGTAGTCTTACCCGCACCGTTGCAACCGCTTATTATATATAGCCGTTTCTCGCTGTCCATAATAGTTTCCTCCATGATATTATACAACTTCACAAAAATAATAATATTTCATGAAGATGACAAAGATGGAAACACTTATTCAGTTTTTATGACTTTTGTAGCAACCGTATCTGTCCCGTTTGTACCTAACACGAAGTAGATACCGCTGCTCAAATACTCCATCGGGCATACCGTTTCGTTGTAGCCGTTGTTCAGGCTCAAGTTTTTAGACCACAACAGCACTCCAGCCGATGAAACGAGGTAACATGCCGCTTCTTGTTTTATGTCGGTATAGAGCCGCACAGTCACGTTGCCTGTTGTTACGGTCGGGTATACCTCGCACATGAAGTTTGAGGAGGCAATTGTGCTGGAGATGCCGTCGTTGTTACCGCCGTTGCCTCCGTTCGTAGAACCTCCGCCAAAGCCATCTCCGAATGTGGCAGCACGGGGCATATAATAGCCGTCAGCGGCATTTTCCCTATAATATTCGTTCAACGCATCATTTTCTATCTCGCTTTCTTGGCGTGACAGCGGATAATAATAAGCCAACTGTATTGAATCGCATGTAATGCCGTATAGCAAAGTTCGATATTTGCGTAGCTCCACCACCGGATAGCGATACCCCCTCGCATACCATTGCCATTTGTCTATTGCATGAGTAACGCTGTCATTGGCGAGCCAGTGGCAAATGGAATCGTTGGAAAACAGCGACGAGTCACGGCTCTCACGGAACGAACGGCTGAAATCCGTGTCGATATGCGTAGTTCCAGAACGGTGATACCGCACACGCATCACATTCTTTATTGTGTCGCCATCGGGCGTGATTAGATCACCCGCCTTATTTGCCGACAGGCTGGCAAATCCAGCATTCTTGATATAGGACATGCTCCCTAGCTGACCTTCGCCAAAAAACTTGTCAAATTTGGCCGAACCGCACAATATAGGATATGATTGCCTCTCTGGGACAGGATATTTGATATCCATACCGCCACGAAAGTGCCTTTGCAATTCGATATGGGTATTGTCGGTTCGGTACATGCGGTTCTCCTTGTTTTCGTTTTCCACCACCGTGGTTGTGTCCACGTGATTGTAGAACGTTTCTGTTTCACTTTCAAGCAATTCCGTTTTTGAGAAATCCCAAGCCGAAAGGGTGTCAGATGTCATTTGATGCATAAATTTCATGTCAATACGAGTTAGCTTGTCACCGCCCCGCATTCCGTTCGCCTCTATCGTCAAGCCGTTGACAGGAATAGTGTCAGCCTTAGTGGCAAGTGATAACAATAGCGCTAATATCAGAGAATATATTGCCTTCATAATCAGAAACCTTTATAATTATAATCATATTTGCTTATAAAATATCCGTTATTGTCCTTCACGCCGCTCAATCTGCCGAAGTCGTCAAGCAGATATGAGCTTGTTATACCTCTAGAGTCGGTTGAAGTGGCTATGCCAAGCAACCAGTGGTAGGTGTAGGTCGACACCTCTTTCCCCGCCAGGCTGCTGTCTGAGCGTATAGACTCCACAAATAGACTCATGTCCGATGAATAGATTCCGTCAGTATTATACCCATAGCGGCTTGCCACAGCAAACAGCTCGTCATACGTCACATTCATAGCCTCTACGATAGGATGTTTTCCCATATAGCCCCACAAATAGCTCGCAAGCACCTTACCGTTGTAGCTTATTTCCGCTATGTTGCCTTGGGAGTCATACTTATAACTGAACTCCTTCTTGTCGATTGACGGATAAACTGCTGTCCCTAATATGCTTGTAGGAATAGTGAAATTAGTAGAGAAACTCATTCCCGCGCATCCAGAATATGTCTGCTCCAGCTTGTGGTTGCTGGCATAGACATTGCGGCGCGCCGAAACCACGATATCACCTACCACCGTAACCTCCAGCTCTTTCAAGTCTAGCGGGATGTTGCCTATTTTATAATAAGTGTAATATGTAGTTACTGTCTGTCCTCGGCTGTTGATGAAGCTCTTCGTCCTGATGAACGAGTTCCACGGATTGCCGTTATATCCGTTTTCCTCGCCATAATAAGTGTAGGTTACAGTGTTTTCTGTTTCCGCATCGGTATAGAAATCTTTCTCCCAAACGGTTTCCGTCTTAATTCGTTTGTTGTATGGTATCAGTTTGAACTTATTTATCGTGTAATTCTTGTAGATAATGTCATCTTCACCGTTTGAATAATTGATTTCAGAGAAATCGCATACCGTATGTAGAGGTCCTGTATAGGTGTTTGTTGTAGAACATTCCAAAATACCATAACTATATGATTCTTTCTTATATAAGCTCTTGTTGTTAGGATTTTGATCATCTACAAAGCCATAATATTGTTTTTCTTTAAAATTGCCTCTTTTGAATGCGTAACTGGTAAGCGTTTTCAATCCAGTGGGAACATATCCTCCTAATAGGCAGTCTTCCACATCGGGATATTCACGTTGGGTATCATAAAAATAACCTATTTCGCCATTGGTCGCTCCGCTATAAGATTCCCATACTTCGCTATATTCAATTCCTATTTCACCATCGGTGGTAGAAGGAATACCTATGGAGCTAACACCTAACATGCTGGCGTATTCATAACCAATCGTAGCATCTTGGTGATATGAACCACCCTGATATGAGTACTTTGGTATAGACTTTATAACACCATTTGAATAAGATATGCCGTTTGACACTTTACTATAAATATATTTTTTTGTTATGCTGTTACCATTTGTGGGGTTAGACACAACACTTGCTATCCTAAGCCCACCCCAAGGGCGAATCACCACATCCTCTGTTGTTGTCCTAGTGTTTATAACAATGGTGATGTAGCCATAGTTTTCGTATGCTGTTGTTGGTGTCGCTCCCCAGAAATTATTTATATCGGTTTCGCTGACCCCTTCAAATGTCCGTGGATTCACAAGTTTGAACTGATATGCAGCCCCATCTGAAGTTAATGTTATTTGAGACAATGAGTTATTCTTGTCGATATGGTACTGTTTGTATATAGCTCCGTTCCTGTATACATCTAAGCGTGGATATGAATCGCTATGCGTTGCATCTTCATATTCCGTTTGGAAGCCAGTTTGAAATGAGCTTGCAGAGTTCATTATGGGAGATAAATAAGTCGATAGGTTTATTGTGAAATAATCGCCACTTGACATCGAGTAAGTGCCAGACGTTAAATTTTGATCTATTTGAGTGCCTCTTAGCTGGCTTATTGTTTGAGTTGTTGTTATTTGCGTATTGGGTTGCAGATAACTATTGTTGTCTTTAATATAAGAATAGTCGTTTTGTTCCCAATTTAGAGTAGTTGTACCTCCCATAGGATAAGTAATTGCAGTCAAAACGCCCTCTTTTGCGTATGCTTCATTGGGTTCTCTATCTGCTTTTTTATAAGGTAAAAATTCTAGTCCGTTCACCTCCGGCAAGATTGTGGTGTTGCTGGTTGCGCCGTTGCAATATCCCCAATGGTCAATGGCATAATCGGATGTACACGTTTTTGGATTATACTGGAATGCGTATAATTCTTGAGTCTTGCTATTGCCCAATTGGTTTATCTGCGTCATGTTGCCATTGCTATCACGTATTATTTGATAACGCCATAATTCGGTAGTGTCAGAATCATTCTTATGAATCGATATGGCTGTAAGCTGTTTCATATCGGTGCCGTAGTGGAATTTTACGGTAGTAGATTCGCTCTTGATTGCTAGCAAGCTACGTTCATAGTATTTGTTTTTCATTGCAGAAAGGCTAGTCTTGTCTATAAGATAGCACCAAGAACCGCCTTTATAGTAGGAGTAATATTGTGTTACGCCTAGATATTCATTGCGGTATATAGGTTCAGAATATTCAAAGTTTATAACGTCGCCATATAAGCTTTTCATCTGCGTGATATGCCATGCCGATTCATAACGGAGTTTCTCTATTTGACTCTCGAAGTCTACGTTTAGGTTATAACCTTCTGCACTAATCGGAATCTCTGTTGTTTCCACTCCGCCTTCGTCAAATATATAGCTGGTTTTGTCTTTATCGGTCATACTATAGCCGAAGTTCCTCCATCCCAGATTTGAGTCCAGCTTTATAGGCGATGGCGTACTCATCGTTATCTGTTGGTTCTCGTCAAATATAAAAGTGCCGCTCATGCCCATTCCATAGAATTTATATATATCATTGGCAAAATCAACATATCCAGCTTCATAGTCATAACAATCGCCATAGGAAATAACCCTATTCACATTCATTTCCATCGGGTCATAGTATTCAACACGGTTAATTAGCTTATTACGCAATTCCTTGTCGCTGGATGACAGGTTGAATAGACCGCGCATCCAGTTTGGAGCTGTAGTATTCTTATTGCACTCATCGGGTAATCCATGCACTGTACGGGATATTGTCATTCCTGCCATAAGAGTCCACCCCCTGCTTATAATTCCAGTCAACTCGTTCTGCCTGATGCCTCCGCCTTTGTAGCTTAACGAGATTGGGACGCTTAATGTTCCCTCCTTTACCGTATATATTGGAATATCTATTTGAGGCTGCCCGGTGAAGTGGGATACTGGGATGTCGATATATTTCATCAACGAAGCCACCTCGGGAGCCGGAGGTATCACCGAGTAATTTCTAGTAGCATAGTCGCCAAAATCTTCATTAGCACGATTCTGAACATATAATGCCATAAGTAGCATTAGTATATAAAATCTAAGTTTAACCATAATAAATATATCCAATGTTTTAACAAATGCGTTTATAATTATATATAGAACTACTCATTTAGATAATCGTCGACTCGAGAATCAGCCTCTACAGAGAGCTTTTTATTTTTATATTCCATGAGGATTAAAGGGCTATATAAGTCTTTTACTATATTATCTTTAATCGTCTTATTTGAAAGCTCGTAGACTTTTTTAGCACTTTTTCTTATTAATATGTTGTCCACTCCTTTTCCTATGAAATAAGTCCTATTGCGATATCTTGTTTCGTAGAACCGGTAATTACCAAGACCATAAACCATAGGGGTTACTCGACCGCCTATTGATAGATATAATACTGAATCTGACTTGCTCGCTACATGATCAACACTAGTTCGCTCTTTATTCCATACTATTAACATATAATATTTATACTTTAATTTATAAACATTTGTGACAATAGAATCCAGTTGTTGAAAGAACCTAGTGTCAATAATTCTTGCAGTATAAGCATCATATTGTTTGGTTTGTCCATTTATGGTTTGGACGAATAATACTAGCAGTAAATAAATAATCTTTTTCATAATCTTAAAATTTTTCAACTCGAGAATCCGCCTCTACAGTGAGTTTTTTATTTTTGTATTCCATGAGGATTAAAGGGCTATATAAGTCTTTTACTATATTATCTTTAATCGTCTTATTTGAAAGCTCGTAGACTTTTTTAGCACTTTTTCTTATTAATATGTTGTCCACTCCTTTTCCTATGAAATAAGTCCTATTTCTGAATCTAGATTCATAATACTTATACTTAAACCCATAAACCATCGGTATTCCACTTCCACTTATTGTTAGGTATAAGATTGAATCAGACTTAGTCGCTACATAATCAAGATTTTTTT
>CAZSHA010000077.1:0-8979 GCA_964606575.1 uncultured Muribaculaceae bacterium
GTCACGAAGTTAGGCGATTCGGCATTTTATGATTGCCAGTATCTAAAGAAAATTATATTTGGGTCTGTAGTTACGGAAGGTACTCCTCACTCAAACGATTTTAATAACGTCGGAACAAAAGTTGATGGCTGTGATCTTGTTCTGAATAGCGAACAAAAGAGTGCCGCAGCAGAGTATCAACCGAACTTAACAACCTGGTATTGGTGGGGAACCAAATGGAATCACATTGAACTTATAGACCCCACCGGCGAGTGAGACGAATGTAGAACCAATCAATAACCTATAGGGCAGGCGGGCTTGACCACCCTCCTGCTCACCAACCTCCCAAGCCGGGCGGACAAAGCCACGTTTAAGCGAGCTAGATACAAGTTTACTTGTAATCTCACTGCGAGCGTAGTGGTTTCGCCGAAGGCAACTATAAGTGCTCGGCAAGAGTATTATGATGGCAACATATGGCTTAAAAAATTGGCTCATATAACCTAAGACGAGGCTCCTACATTAGTCAATGGGGAGCCTCGTTCTATTAGTCATCATCTTTGCTTAAGTTTTTCATTTCATTGGCAACCAATTCTTGCAACTTGTTCTTCGGAAGCAAGTATTGATACTCGGCAACCCCCAATCGGTTAGGAAGGGCTAACTATAGTGCTGTTTGTGATTCTAGATGCTGTGTAGATATACTATTATGGAATGAGAAAGAGCTGTGACCAATATCACAGCTCTTTCTCATATTAGTAAAATTCAAAATAGTTCCTTTAACGGATTGGCAATGCTTAGATGCCTAGGTCTTTAGCAACAGTTGCTAGTTTGTCTTCGGCTTTCTTGTTCATTGCCTCATATTCTTCGGCTGATGCCAATGTGTCGTGAACTTCCATGTAGAACTTAATCTTAGGTTCTGTTCCAGACGGACGGATTGACACCTTTGTGCCATCTTCGGTATAATATTGAAGCACGTTAGATGTTACCGGCATATCCAATTTTTCAACTTCACCAGTCATCATATTCTTTGCTTCAAGCGAAGCGTAGTCTTTTACAAGAACTACAGGCGAGCCAGCAAGGGTCTTTAACGGATTTTCTCGGAATTGTTTCATGATTGCAGCAATTTCTTCGGCACCCGATTTGCCTTTACGCACCAAAGAAACGCCTTTTTCCTTGGAATAGCCATAGGTCTTGTAGATGTCGATGAGCATAGCATTCATATCCATGCCTTTTTCTTTACCCCACGCCGCAATTTCAGCCATCAGCGAGATAGCAGAAACAGAGTCCTTATCACGAACGAAATCTTCGGCTAGGAATCCGTAGCTTTCTTCTCCGCCGCCTAGATAGCGTGCCTTGCCTTCGTTCTCTCTCATCACTGTAGCAATCCACTTGAATCCAGTGAAGCAGTCGTACATCTTGATGTTTTGCTTCTCGGCAATGCTCTTGATAGTGTCGGTGGTAACGATAGTTTTAACAATGTACTCGTTGCCGGTCAATTTGCCTAGCTCTTGATTTCTTTGCACCAAGTAGTACAAGAAAATCATCACTATTTGGTTACCGTTAAGCAACTCATATTCGCCTTGCAAGTTCTTGACCACGACACCCACACGGTCGGCATCGGGGTCGGATGCCATGATGATGTCGGCATCAACTTCCTTAGCTTTAGCAATTGCCATAGCCATAGCCGATGGCACTTCAGGGTTAGGCGATTCTACGGTAGGGAAGTCGCCGCTTTGCACGTCTTGCTCAGGCACGTGGATGACATTTTCAAATCCCCATTCGGCAAGAGAGCGAGGAATCAAGTATTTACCAGTTCCGTGTATCGGAGTGTAAACAATCTTCAAGTCCTTTTGGCGTGCGATTACATCGGGGCTTAATGACAACGTCTTTATGCGGTCGATATAGATTTTGTCAATGTCTTCGCCGATGATTGTGATTAGTTCTGGGTTGCCCTCAAACTTGATTTCTTTAACGCTTTGAATCTTGTTGACGTAATCAATAGTATTGGTGTCGTGAGGCGAAACCATTTGAGCTCCGTCTTCCCAATAAGCCTTGTAACCGTTGTATTCCTTAGGATTGTGTGAAGCTGTGATGACCACACCGCTTTGGCATCCTAATTCACGGATAGCAAACGAGATTTCGGGAGTAGGGCGGCAATCCTCGAAAAGATATACCTTAATGCCATTAGCCGAGAATATATTGGCTGTGATTTCGGCAAATAGGCGGCTGTTGTTTCTCACGTCGTGACCTACGACAACCTTTATTTCTTCTTTGTCCTTAAAAGCATCCTTTAGATAATTGGCTAGTCCTTGTGTAGCCGAGCCTACGGTGTAAATGTTCATGCGGTTAGAGCCAACGCCCATAATACCACGCAAACCGCCGGTACCAAATTCAAGGTCTTTATAAAAACACTCGATAAGATCGGTCTTGTCTTCATTCTCAAGCATCTTCTTCACTTCGGCACGAGTGTTCTCATCATAATCTTCACTAAGCCACACAGTAGCTTTTGCAGTGACAGACTTAATCAATTCTTCGTCTTTCATAATAATGAATGTATTTTAATAAATTGTTAATTTTCAAGTATGTAGCAAAAATATAGTTTTTTTGCTGAATGAGCAAATTTTATGAGGTCAACAGCTGAAAAAATATTTCATGACCTTTATCATGTTGCAATGGTCGTTGGTCGATGCCGTTTCCCTAACGGAGTGCATTGCCCATAGAGCATTGCCCACGTCGACACCCTCGATGTCGATTTGAGAAGTCAATATGTTGCCTAGCGTAGAGCCTCCAGCCACATCGGAATGATTGACAAAGTATTGATATGGCGAACCAGCCTCTTCGCACAAGCTGCGGAAGATAGCGGCAGAATGTGCATCGGTCATATATTTGCAATTGGCATTAATCTTAATTACAGGACCACCGCCTATTGCAGGGTGATTGGTTGGGTCGTATTTCTCGGCATAGTTGGGGTGGAACGCATGTGCGTTGTCGGCTGAAATCATGAAAGAGTTGGCTATCGCGCGGCAAAAATCTTCGTTGTTGCCTCCCGATGCCACGTTGATACGTTCTAAGATATTTTTTAATACTGGTGATGCCGCGCCTTGTTTCGTTCCGCTTCCGGTTTCTTCATTGTCGAAAATCGCCATGATGCGAGTGGTTTTTGTGTCAGTGCCTTCAACCATAGCAGTCAAAGCAGCATGAGCCATGCTCAAATCGTCTAGGCGGCCAGATGACACAAACTCGTTGTGCATACCCACTAGGTTGGCTTTCTGAACATCATAGACCATCAAATCAAAATCGAGAATGTCAGAAATGGCAACATCAAGTTCTTTAGCAACCGTGTTTAGCAAAATGTTGTCTTTTTCGGCGGCATCATTAAATATCCCCAAAACAGGCAACATGTCTTTTTGCTTTGAAAGGGGATTGCCCTCATTCACTGCACGATTGAAATGTATGGCTAGATGCGGTATGATTAAGATCGGCCGGTCTATCTTGATAATTTTTGTGACCGGATGCAGAGCATCCTTGCCTTTAAGCACTATGCGGCCTGCTACCGATAGCGGACGGTCGAACCACGTGTAAAGGATAGGGCCGCCATACACCTCGGTATTCAATTTAACGATACCCTTTTCGCTCTTTATCTCTGCGTTAGGCTTTATCCTGAAACAAGGAGAATCGCTGTGAGCGGCAATTATCTTAAATCCAGTTTCGGCGGCTGATTCACTGCCTATTGAGAATGCAAAAACGGCAGTGTCATTCTTGGTGGTGTAATATTTTCCGCCCGTTACTAATTTCCAAGCATCATTGAGTCTTAATTCCTTAAAACCATTATTATTCAAAATATTTTTTATGGAGTTAACAGCACAAAAATTGCACACGCTGCTATCCATAAACTCCAAAAGTCCATTAACGTATTTTTCCATGTTACAAAAAGGTGTTACTAATAAAAATCTTGTACATCATTGTATTTAATATTGTGCAAAGCACGCATTACATTCACCATTTTTTGTCCCCAATAGGATGCGAACGATTCTTTCACTGCTACAAGCAACTCGTTAATCACCTCGTTAGGCACATCTTTTACCGCCGCTACGAAGTTGTATAAATCTTGATAAACATCTGCAAGATTTTCCGATATGGAGTTGGCTATCGGAGTGTCGGAATATTTCATGTCTTCCTCAAACACTTCTAGATACACATCGCTCTCGCCAAGAAGCCTGCACATGTTATTTTTAACTGTGTCATATACATCTTCATCTAAATAGGAATCAATGTAATAACCTCCCTCGTCATTATCGCCGCCTTCGATAATATCGGTGGCTGCGATGTATATGCGAGGCAACAATTTTAAAATCCTAGATATAAAATCGTTTTTCTCCAACTCTATGGCGTGTTCTATGTCGTGGCAATATTCGTTTGCCAATGCGATAAATGCCAAGCCGTTTCGTGAAAGGGATGTTTCGGTCATAAATATGTATTATCGTTATTGATAAAGTTTGTTTTCTAAAATATACCTATACACATCTTGGGGCAGATAAAAGTTCATGTTTCTCTGATTTTTCAGCTGTTCCCTTATGTAGGTTGACGATACTTCAACGATAGGAGAGGACAATTGAAAAACTCTACCCGATAAATGTTCAGGGATGATAATATCGTAGTCTTTTCGAGGATATACCATTATTTCGTGATTTGCCAAAATATGCTCATAATCCTTCCATTTGTCGAAGCATTGCCAATTGTCGGCACCGATAATCAGCACGAATTGATGCTGCGGAAACCGTTCTTTTAGCACGTTTAGCGTGTCAACCGTATAGGAGGGGCGAGGTAGCGTAAATTCCAGTCCCGAAGTGATGACATTATCGCATTTCGACGCTACTAATTGAGCCATGCGTAACCTATGTGCATCATAACTTTTGGGTAACTGGTCTTTCAACGGATTTTGAGGCGCGACCATTAGCCATAATTGCTCAATATCGGTGTATTGGGTAATGTAATTGGCTAAAATGGCGTGCCCTATATGTATCGGGTTGAATGAACCGCCCAAAATACCTATTCTCATAAATTATAATACGAAATCCTTTATAATTTGTTCTGCTTCTTCGATAGCTTCCTTTAAACGGTCGTTCACAACTTTGCGGTCGAACTCGGATGCGAAAGAAATCTCATATTCGGCTTTACCAACACGTTCGTTGATAGCCTCGATTGAATCGGTGCCTCTAGATAACAGCCTGTGGCGTAATATCTCGATGCTGGGAGGCATAATAAATATAGATATGGAATCCTCGCCATATTTCTTTTTAACGTTGATACCCCCTTTGACGTCGATATCTAGAATGACGTTTCTTCCCGATTCGCAAATACGCTGGATCTCTTTCTTTAACGTGCCGTAATATCTGCCAGGATAAACTTCTTCATATTCTACAAGTTCGTCATTCTTGATGGCTTGTTTGAATTCATCTTCGCTGATGAAATAATAGTTGACCCCGTCCACTTCGCCACGACGTGGCTCACGTGTTGTGGCAGAGATTGAGAATGACAATTTTAAGTCTTCGTTTTTAATAACTTCGCTTATGATTGTCGATTTACCGCAACCTGATGGAGCTGATATTATTATTAGCTTTCCTTTTGGCATAATTGATATTACATTACGTTCAAGACCTGTTCTTTGATTTGCTCAAGCTCGTCCTTCATTTTCACTACAATGCGTTGCATCTCAGCGTGATTGGACTTAGAACCTAAAGTGTTTATTTCACGTCCCATCTCTTGACTTATAAAGCCTAGTTTCTTACCTTGTCCATGACTGTTTTCCAATGTTTCGATGAAATAATCAAGGTGATTCTGCAAGCGTAGTTTCTCCTCGTTTATATCAAGTTTCTCGATATAGTAAATCATCTCTTGCTCGAAACGATTTCGGTCAAAGTCTACAATATCGAGTTTAGAGATAGAATCTTGTATACGTGCCTTTATCTTCTCTACACGTTCTTTTTCGTATGGTTCAACCTCTTTCAAAAGATTGCGTATATTTTCGATTTTTAATCTGAAAAATATTTCTAGACGGTTGCCTTCTTGTTTGCGGAAATCCATCAATGCCTGTATGGCTTGTTGCACGGCTTGGGTTAATGCTTCTAGTTCACCGTCTGGCACATCGGCTGTAGAGTCGGCTTTCAACACATCGGGCAATCTCAATAAAGTTACATACCAGTCGGTTGGTTCTGGTATAGAAAGCTCTTTTGATGCTAGCTCTATCTGCTTTTTGTATGCTTCTAGAACAGAAAGGTTTATGTTTGATGAAACTGATGCGTCAATCACTTCTGATGTGATAAACAATTCCACTTTTCCACGCTCTAAAGAACGGGCTACATCGTTCCTCAAATCCAATTCTTTCTCTCTATAGATTTGTGGCATTTTTACCGACAAATCTAATTGTTTGCTATTAAGAGATTTGATTTCGGCTGTTAACTTTTTGTTTTCAAACGCTACAACCGACTTACCAAATCCTGTCATTGATAATATCATTGTCGTTGTCTTATTTTTTGCAAAATTACGCTATAAAGATTTAAGAAACAAGAAAGACCGCATTTAAAAACACGAATAAAACCACATTTTGCCAACGATTTCCCAGCTCATCACCCCAATATCAAATTAATAGAGAGGGAGTACGGTGGGGATTATGTGAGGAGTCATGCCGACGAGTATGAGGAGGTAATCGAGTATCTAGAGGATGGACGCCAGAGAGCATACGAGTATTCTAAGGGCTTGAACTTATACGAGCCAGACCATTGGGAATACTGGAAAGAGCGAGAGGGCTTGTCCGAGCCTAAGGCTAGTGAGGCAGATAGGGCTAATAAAGCTAGTGCACCGAATGTGACAGAAGCGACCGTTGAGGCGAATAAGGCTGATGTGGCAGAAAACGCCCAAGGGGGTGATATAAAGCCGATAGGCAGGGGCGTATTCGGCAACATCTATGACCAGTTTAGAGGAAAAGCAAAGGAAGCCCTTGCTTTTTTAAAGAGAAACAAGCAAGGAGATTTATTGGGCGTATTTCATCGAGATGAAATTGGTGATGTTGACTTGGTGTGGGGTGATGAGAAAGCAGGATTGTCGCATATCAACAGCAAGCATGTGGGGACAGGCAAGAGTTTTATTTCATTGGATAGTGCTGTCGAGCATATCGACAATATAATAAAGACAGGAGCAATTACATTTATCAATGGTGATAAGGCTGTTATCAAAAAAGGTGATGAACTTGTCACGTTACGCAAAAATGTAAGAGAAAATGGCAAAAAAATAGCCGATAAGAATTGGATTCTTACGGCATATAATGAAAAAGCAGCTGACGACACAAGTGCTATAAGCGTTGTCAATAAAGGTCAAGCTGCACCGACCACTGCTTTTTCCGAGGGCAAAGATACGACAAAAGAGCCAACCGCCAATGGCTTAGGCGGGGAAAAAGATGTTTATGGGAGCAATGAGAGTAATAGGAGTGATGAGCCGAATAGAGAAAGTTCTATAAAGCCTATAGGCAGGGGCGGTGCGGAAGTTAAAGCGTCGCGCAGGGCAAGGAGCGTGGTGTCGCTGTCGGACGGCAGCGATGTGACGTCGCTGGTCAACCGAGGGGATTATGCGAAGCTGGGCGAGCGAATCAAGTCGGAATATCCTGAGGCATCGGAGGCGCTTGGCGATGAGATAGACCGCCTTATGGATTTCACGGAGCCTCTGGATGTGGAGGACGTGGTGTATAGGCAGTTGGAGGGCTTGCGTTCTCCGAAGTCGGGCTACAAGTTGCTTCTGCGCGGCGATGGGGCGCAGAAAGGAGTGAGGGAGGAGCTTGGCTTGCCGACTGTGGAGCTTCAGCAGTCGTTGGGCATCAACGCATTCGCCAGCCGCGCAGGCGGTGGTATAAGCCTTCAGAAGATGTCGGAGAACATCTCCAGCTCGATATCCGCCGGTGTTTATCCGGGCATCTCCAACGTGAGCGAGGGCGAGGTGCGGGATATGCTCATAGAGGCGATACGCAGCAGCAGAGAGCCTGCGGACATATCATATCACCGAGCGAGGAGGCGTATAGGCATGGCGGAGAAGCTGTGCGAGGACTATATGCGAGAATCCAAGGCAGATGAGGAGCGCTGGGCGGCGGAGCGCGACGCATACGAGGCATACGAGGAGCATTACCGCCAAGAGGTTGAAGAATCGTTAAAAATGTTGCCGGAGGGCGGTTTAACGGCTATCTTTGCCGACGAATATATAAGGGAAGAACAAATAAGGAAAGACTATGAGGAATCTATTAGAAGAAGCGAGAGCGGCGGTTCTTTACTGCAAGGAGCGCGGGCTGATACTCCAAGAGGAGTGGGACAGGGCGAGAGTGGACGAGCCATACCAGCGCGAGCTGGCTATGATCTGCTTGAAGGTGCGGATGCCGCTACACAAGGCGGGTCGTCTTCGGGTGTTGCCGAACGGGAAGCTTGGGATGCGACCCGAGAAGAAGTAGGCGGTGATGCTCCGTCCTTGCTTGAGGCGGTCAGGACACTTTATTCAAGGGGAAAAGAGGCCGCATCAAAACTATTTCAGCGCTCATTCTTCGATGTGGCGCAGACACCGAAGTTCATGCAAGAGCTTGGATTGCGCGGCGACAAGTTCACGATAAAGTACGGAGTTATCGCCCGCCACATAGGCAAGGACAATTCACATACGCTAACCGAAAGGGATTGGGAGCAACTGCCACAGGCTCTACAAAATCCGTTCGCCATATCCAGACTTACCGACAAGGAGGACTCTTACCGCATTTATACGACACTGCAAACAGCGGGCGGCGAATATGTTGTTGTGGGCGCTGACGTGAAGAACGCAGGTCGTGAGATAGAGGTGAACGCTGTTTCCACCGTGTTCGGGCGTAGGAACAACGCTAACTTATCCAAGAACGAAGAAGTTATATACAGGAGTAAAGAAATAACTCCTGAACAATCGTCACTTCTGGAGCGACCCAATTTCGCTCAATATCCGACT
>CAZSHA010000078.1:0-579 GCA_964606575.1 uncultured Muribaculaceae bacterium
ACCCTTTATTCTTGATTTACCGTATCTAACAACCAGAAATATCCGCTGACCCATATTAAGCCTAAAGCAGTTTGGTTGGGGGGAATGAGAACAGTAGAAAAAATAGGAGCGATGGGAAATCGCTCCTATTGGTGATTCGCACAGGATTCAAACCTGTAACCTTCTGATCCGTAGTCAGATGCTCTATTCAGTTGAGCTAGCGAACCATTTTTTGTCCGTTTGCGAGTGCAAAGATAATAATTTTTTATCTAACTGGCAACAGATTCTCAACTTTTTTATTTAGTAGCTATCTTACAAGTACTTTTTGTGCTTTACCGTTGGCTTTTACGATATAAAGTCCTTTCGGACACGAGAACGAATTCTTACCTTTTGAAAGCAATACACCGTTTATTCCGAATATCTCTACTGATTCTGGCGAGCCAACTATTCTGATACCTCCTTGTTCTCCTATAATCCGAACAGCTTCATGCTCCACATCAGTCACTCCTGTAACAATGCCAACCGTTTCATAGGTAATGATTATCTTTTTGATATTCATTGGATTGTCTTCTTTGCAATACCATGTCAACTCTGAACATT
>CAZSHA010000078.1:679-8930 GCA_964606575.1 uncultured Muribaculaceae bacterium
CTTCATCAGTGACAGTCAATGTGCCTATGTAGGTTGTATCATCAAAACTGTATGGGCTTAGTTGTATCTTTCTGTCAGCTGTATAGAAATAGTTATTTCCACTTGCATAGTAGCTGCCAGAAAAGACGAACGTTACGCTACGTATATATGTGTTATTAGAAGTTTTTATAACAATAAATGATTCGTCTTCATAGCATAAAGCTTGTTCTGATATTTTCCAATATGCTTTCCATGCGGTATATAGTGATCCTATCACTACAGAAACATTGTCATTCGATATAACCGTGTTAGATGGGATCGCTGAATCTCCCGATTGGGCATATTCTGGGAAACCGTAGGTGTTTGTACTAAAGTCAAACACAACATTTGGGTTCTCAAAAAGTTCATCTATAGAATCGTATGTTATAGTAATCTTTTTGATATTCATTGGATTATCTTCTTTGCAATACCAAGTCAACTCTGAACATTCTTCATCAGTGACAGTCAATGTGCCTATGTAGGTTGTATCATCAAAACTGTATGGACTTAGTTGTGTCTTTCTGTCAGCTGTATAGAAATAGTTGTTCCCTTTTGCGTAATAATTACTAGAAAAAACGAGCGACACACTCCGTATATGAGCACCGTTACTTGTCTTAAATACAATAAACGACTCGTCTTCATAGCATAAAGCTTGTTCCGAAACTTTCCAATATGCTTTCCATGCGGTATATAGTGAACCTATCACAACTGAAATGTCTTCATTTGATATAATTGTATTTGATGGAATCGCAGAATCACCAGACTGTGTATATTCAGGGAAACCGAAAGTGTTAGTGCTGAATTCGAACTCGACAGTCTTGGTTTCACCATTGACAGATACAACGCTTAAAATTAACGCAGACAAAGTAATGATTAATAGTCTTTTCATGATTAAAGTGTTTTGAGTTTTATATTCAACACAAATTTAATGATTAGTGGCGAATTATAACCTATTTAATAAGTAAAATCTCACAATAAAGCCAAAAAAACATCATATTTTTTCAATTTATCTTATTCTGCTCAGAATTTTGCCATGCAAATAAGGTTGATTACCGGCAAAAACTCTATGCTGCTGCCGCTAGTGAGTGGCAGGATGCTTGCTATTTATTTGTTGAGTTATGTTTTTGGTATAATCGGTTTAGAATGTGCTATTGTGGCAATGGTGAAGAATCAGAAGCATGCAATCGTAGAATTTATTTTGAATGTTGCTTCAATTATAGCACCAATAGCATTCTGAAACTTATACAAAGAATGCAGTAGAATCAGCTGCTAATATGATGTCGATCTTCATATAAGAATAGGTTCGATTAATAGTAAGCGAAGTAAATAACGCTTGACTTACACATATAGAATGTTACTATACTCTTGTGGTATGGTAACATTCTCTGATTGAAAACATAAGAATTATGATGTTACATTTTTTGTAATGATTCCAATTTGTTGCTGTTGCCTACAACCCATAATATATCTCCAGAGTTGAACACCTCTTCGCCTGTAGGTTTTTTATAATCGTTGCCACGTTGTATAGCGACAAGCATTGACGCATAGTCTTCGCGTAGTCTTGCTGTTGCACTAGTTTTACCTATAAGCCCCGAGTTCTCAATTACTTCAAAATGAGTGAAACTCATATCGTTGTCATCGGTTACGTGAGCCACGTTTGCTGCTTCCTCAGTATCTTCCACTACCTTAAGCAACTCTTGAATCTGTTCTTCGGTTCCGATTACACCTATCAGGTCACCTGGAAATATACGCATATCTTTGGATGGTATAGGGTAAAGGTCGGCTCCACGCTGAATACTCACTACATTTGCTCCATATTTTTTGCGTATGCCGCTGTTGCATAAACGCTCACCGACAAATGGACAAGCATATCCGACAGTCATATAAGCTAAATGGAAATCGCTAACGATAGTATTGCCTTTACCGCTTTTTCGTAGTTCTCTCTCGTTAAGGTTTCTGAAGAATGTGCTTTCTAGTTTCTTCATCCGTCTGCCGACACGTTTTGATAGCATTATAACCAAGAAAGCAATCACGGCTAATGCGCTGGCAAAGCCGATAGCCTTAGAATATACGCTGCCTAGGTAAATCTGAATTATCAGGAATGCTATAATCATGCGTATAACCGTTAGCACCACAAGCGGAACCATATAATGCTTGCTTTCTTTTTGCAGTTCTTGGCGTTCTGAACGTTTAGTGGTAGGGTCGGTGAGTGCCATAAAGAATGGAGCCATAACCACCAATGACAGAATCACCGCAATTAGCTTGCCTAATTTGTCGCCTGCGATGTCTTGAGCAAATGGAATAAGATAACTACGTGACAACCACATCAAGGCGATAATTAGCACGGAATACATGAGAATACGCCAAGAATATCTTCCGAGTACGGTTTTCCATATTTTCTTAGTCGCGTTCTCCGCAGTAGCATTCTGGCTATATGCGTCAAGAGTCTTGTTGAACTTTTCTGGAAGATGTCGAGCAATCCACTCGTAGCATGGCACAGCACCTTTTATGAAATACGGAGTGAAGAATGTGGTGATTACGCTCACCGCCACTACTATTGGGTATAGGTTGCTTTCCAGTACTTTCAACGACATTCCGAGTGATGCTATGATAAATGCGAACTCACCGATTTGTGTCAAGCTGAATCCGCTTTCCATTGCTATTTTTAACGGCTGTCCTGTGGCAAGCATTCCAAAAGTGCCGAATATAATCATGCCCACTATCACAACGATTGAAAGCAGCAAAATAACGCTCCAATACTCCGATATGATAGATGGGTTCACCATCATACCCACAGATATGAAGAAAACAGCCCCAAACAAGTCTTTTACTGGCTTAACCACTTTTTCAATATGTTCAGCCTCACTTGTGCCTGCAAGGATTGAACCCATGACAAAAGCTCCTAATGCCATAGAGAAACCGGAATATACCGAGAAAATTGCCATCAGCAAGCACAATCCTATTGACACAACCAATAACATCTCGTCATTGATAATACGGCGAAATCGGTTGAAGAACGTAGGCAGGATGTAGACACCCACAGTGAACCAAATGACAAGGAAGAAAATGAGTTTGCCGATACTCATTAACATCTCGCCGCCCTCGACACTATTGTTTAACGCCACCGATGATAACAATACCATCATGACAACGGCAAATAAGTCTTCACAAATAAGCACCGCAAAAACGTGGGGAACGAATCGGCGTTGTCGCATGTTCAAATCGGTAAATGCTTTTATTATTATTGTAGTGGACGACATGGATAACATTCCGCCTAGGAAAAGCCTGTTTATAAAATTCAAGTCGAGAAATCCACCTGCAATGAATCCCAAGCCCATCATGCCTCCCACTATAATGAGAGCCGTTACTATAGCCGTTCCTCCAACGTTCATCAGCTTCTTAAAGCTGAACTCAAGTCCTAGACTGAAAAGCAGCACTATTATACCAATCTGCGCCCAAAACTCGATATTAGCCTCGTTTCCTACAGTCGGAAAATATTTGAAATTATTGCTGGCGACAAATCCAGCTACAATATATCCTAGGACAATAGGTTGTTTAAGTTTTTTGAAAATAAGTGTAACGGCTGCTCCGAGCATCAAAATAAGCGCAAGGTCGCCAATTAATCCTTCAATATTCATTTTCCTTTAAAAAAGTTTACATGCTTATCTCGTTGGTCAACGTTATTGATAGAGTCTGGTTCAATTTGCCCAGTTTGACAAACAAATCGGTGAAGTCGGCTCTCGACCTTGAGAGGATAACAAAGTTAGCTATAGTATTATTGTTTTCGTAATCAAATTTCAAATAAGTGTCGTTGACGTGGATATCAAATTCCTCAAACACGTTGAGGTATTCGGTAGATGATGTTATGATACCTAGCATTTTCACCCTCACTATTTTTGTCGTCCAGTCAAAATTAACTTTTTGTTCGTAGCGTTCAAGCGATGATAGTACGAATAAAGAACTTAATGTCGCTAGAATAGCGAATATATACAGTCCAGCACCCACAACCATACCGATAGCGGCAGAAACCCATATACCCGCAGCAGTGGTCAGTCCACGCACTGAGCCTTTCATCTGTATAATAGCTCCCGCTCCTAAAAAGCCTATACCCGATACTACTTGGGCTGCGATACGGGTAGGGTCGCCCTTAACATCGAAAGCGCTTGCCACATAGATTGATAATATCATTGCGAGTGTAGAACCCATAGATATTAAAGCGAATGTACGCATCCCCGCCATCTGTCCTTTGCGTTTGCGTTCATATCCAATTATACAACCTAAAAGCAAACTCAATAACAAGCGGAATATAGACCCGATTTGAGTTATCTCGGATGTGAAAACTTCACTTAATATGTAGTTTAAGGTATCCATACTTATTATTATTTACAAAAGTAAGAAATTTCAAAAAACATTTAGAATGTTATAAGAAAATTTTAAACAGCTTTTTAGCTAATTTGCGACCTATATATGATAACTAAAAACAAAATAAGCACAATATGTTTGAGCTATGAATTTTCAATAGCTTCTATTTATTGCAAATTTTAGTTTTTTAGTGAAAATTTGGATATAAAAATTATTAATTGTGTTTGTTTGTGATTTTCGTTAAGAATCACTACATTTGGAGCAGGATAACTTTATCCTACCCCGGAACTTGGGATTTAAACCTAAAACTTAATTAAAATGAGAACCGTGTGGAAAAAAGCAATCGCCTGCGTCGCAGCCTGCCTGCTGGCTCTGCTCTGCCACGTCGCAAGCGGACAAACGCCGTCGCAAAACTACGTCAGGGAGTCCATACTGCTGGATAAGTTCACCTCCGATCCCTGCACCGACTACGATTTCGCCCGCAACACCGTGACCTACTACGACGGTCTGGGCAGGCAGGTGCAGACGGTCAAGGTCGGCGCTGGCTGGAACGTCTTCGACATCCACACCATAACCGAGTACGACAGCTACGGGAAGCCCTGCAAGGCTTGGCTGCCCGTCGAGATGTCCAAGAACAGCGGCGAGTATCTCGATCCTGCGACGGTGAAGTCCGCCGCGGTCGAGTTCTACGGCGACACCTACCCATATACCGAAACCGCATACTCCAAGACCCCCGAGCTGTGGGAAGAGTCGTTGCGCGTCCCCGGAGCGGCATGGAGGGCAAGGGACAAGCGGACGGTGATGTACAAGGGGCTGAGCTCCCCCAGCGACCCTGATTACGCCTGCCTGCGGTTCGACGTGTCGCCTGACGGCTCTCTCGCCCTCAACGGAACGTATGCCGAAGGCATGCTTCGATACGAGGAGTCGATAGACGAGGACGGCATCGCCGTGACACGGTTCTTCGACCGTGACAGCCGTATGGTGCTGGAGAGGAGATGGGGGTACGGTCAGAGCCAGAGGCTCGACACCTACCATGTCTACAACACGGTCGGACAGCTGAGCTACGTGATACCACCCAAGGCATCAGCCATACTCGCCGAAGACGGCGACAGCGAGTGCGACACCGCCACCGTGGGCAAGCTCTGCTACCGCTACGCCTACGACCAGTACAACAGGCTCATCGAGAAGCGGCTTCCGGGAGCGGATGCGGTGTACTACGTATACGACGCTCTCGACAACATACTGATGACCCAGGACGGCAACCTCCGCCCAAGCGGCAAGTGGCGTGTGGTCAAGCTCGACAGCAAGTACCGCAAGGCTGTCGAGGGCATAGCCTCGCTGGCGGGAGAAACACGGTCCACGCTTCAGGAGAAGTGGAAGGACAGGCTCGCTATCGAAACCCCGCAGCCGTCCTATTCCAATATGGCGGACTTGTTCTACACCGACACGTGCGGCATCGCAGGGTTCGAGCCTCAGGTCGCCTATTTCTACGACAACTACGACCACTGGAACAACCTGTCAGGCGCGCCGCTGCCATCCGACAGCTCATATCCGTCAGGCATGCAGAACGCTACAGGCATGCTCACGGGGAAAGCCGTCTGGGAGGACTGGTATTTCGTGATCAGCGCCGTGACCTACGACGACAAGAAGCGGGTTGTCATGGAGTGCGAAACCGACTATGACAGGTTCTACCTCTACACTACGTTCTACAAGCGCAGCTTCGTGGGCGACCTCACGGGCAAGAAGACTGTCTACGAGAACAACGACATATCCAAGACCTACAAGAGCGAGTACTCCTACACCTACGACTATTGGGGCTCTCTCCTCTCGGTTAGGCACAAGGTGGACGACGAGCCGTGGACTACGCTATGCGGCTACACCTACGACAACGTCATGCGTATGTCAAGCAAGACCGTCTATCCCCGCAATGCCGCAAGCTCCAGCAAGAGGATAGCCTACTCGCAGAACCTCCGCAGTTGGACCACCTCTGTCAGCTCGCCTCTGTTCAGCCAGCGCCTGCATTATAACGACAGCATCCCCGGCTGTACGCCCAGGTGGAACGGCTCTCCCTCTGCGATGACGTTCACGAGCGTGGGCGGCTCAGGCTCTCTGGACACGCTCACCGTAGCCTACGGCTACGACACGTTCGACAGGCTCGTGTCGGTTGACTCGAAAAGCCCCGCCGACAGCGGCGGTCTGTTCAGCGAGAGCTTCAGCTACGACGAGAACGGCAATCCCGAGATAATAACCCGCGGAAACGCCTCCTCCCCAGCCCAGCACATCTCCCTGAGCTACGACGGCAACCGCATCGCATCGCTCAACGAGAGCAAGGCGGCGGACGGTCTTTACCCAGGCGTACCCGCTATAGCCAAGGGCGACTACGAGAGCGGTTGGACTTACGACGCCAACGGCAACCGGACGTCCGACCCGTCGAGGGGCATCGCCTCGATAACATACAACACACGCAACCAGCCCGAGAAGGTCACTTTCAACGACGGCAGCGCTCTCACCCATTATTACCGCAGCGACGGCGTGCTGTACCGCCGAAACGAGCGGGAGGCGGTCATCTCTACCGTCAGCGGAGCGGCTTCAGCCACGACTACCTACAAGAACTCCGCATGGGGCATGATTGGCGATTTCGTGCTGAACAGCTCCTCTGTGCCGAGCCGCCTGTATATCGAGGGCGGCTATATCGACCTGGATTACGATAGCGGGGCGACCTCCTACAAGTACTACGTCCACGACAACCAAGGCAGCGTCCGCGCCGTGATAGACGAGAACGGGGCGTTGAGGCAGGCTGCTGACTACTCGGCTTACGGAGTGCCCAGCACAAGGTATACGAGCCTCAGCGCCGACAACAGGCTGCACCTCGGGCTGGAATGGCAGCCAATGAAAGGCGTTTACGGCTACTACAACAACGCCCGCTTCCGGGATGCCGTCCTCGCAGGCTCGTTCTACCAGCAAGACCCGCTAGCCGAAAAATACTACTCCTTCTCTCCTTACCACTACAGCGCCTGCAATCCAATAAAGCTTGTCGATTGGAGCGGGATGGATATATGGGAATTCAATCCTGGCGGATATCTGGCGTTCCACCAAAAAACTGACGATAACATAGACCAGTTGAATATGGTGGACAACCTCGGCAAACCTATATACAAAGACGGAATCCCGGTTACCTTATCATTGGAAGGCAGCCCGATAGAGAGGCATTATGTATGGAAAGGCGAGAACGGCGCACAGTACGATTTTATGAGAGTGCGCGGCGATGACAACGCTAAGGCTATATTCGAGTTTCTGAGCGAGCATATAACAGGAAGCGAAACGATGGTTGAGATGGGCTGGGCTAAAACAGGAATTGAGGGAGATAAGGGGCTTAACTTCATTTCGACTAGCCACACGCCTAAAGAGGAGGGTGGCATAGGACAATTATACAAGGGTCAATTATGTAATGGTTATTACATAAGGGAGCTTGTGCATTCTCATCCTATGGGTGATGGAACAGGTTCAACTGATGCAACTTTTAAAGGTCGTATTATGGGATTTCAAATGGATTTTAACTTGCCGATACCTCAATTTTCCATATATTATCAACCAGAAAAGAAATATCTAAAATATTAGCTTATGAGAAATATATCAATATTAATATCATTATTTTCTGTCATCTGTTTGAATGCGCAAGAACAAAACAATGACAAAATTGAAGGGTATACTGCAAGAATTATTGACACTAGATTCTTTCAACAACTGGATTCTATTGTCACAAATGTTTATAAATCAAAGTATAAATATTATGTGGTAAGAGTTTGGGATAAAGAGAAAAAAATCTTGATTATGTAGCGACTAAGTCTGATTCAATCTTATACCTAACAAT
>CAZSHA010000079.1:0-8855 GCA_964606575.1 uncultured Muribaculaceae bacterium
ATATTTCAATAATTTCAAAGGACAATTTCAGATTTTAATGGGACAGTAGTGATATGAAAAAATTATTGTTTTTGTTCATTTTGTTAAATGCAAGTATGACTAGTTTTGCATTAAGTGAAGGTTCTGTGTTATTGCAACATGAAGGGAATGTGACAGTCTATCAGCCAGATTCATTGCAAGTTGCATTAAATGATGCAGTTGATGGTGACACCTTATTCTTGTCTAAAGGTCGGTATGATGGTGTTCTTAAAATAGAAAAGAAAGTTACGCTAAGAGGAGTTGGCAGGGAAACTATTGTTAATGGTGATATCACTATAGCAATTCCAGATTCTGTTACATTAGAATCAACGCTTTTAGAGTCGTTGAATTTAGGATATGTAGCAACTTATGAAGGTATGCTTGTAGGTGATGTAAAGGTGACGAAACCAGTTAATGGTTTAACGATTAAAAAATGTCTTTTATGGAAAGTTAATTTATCTGCAGTAATGTATGATGTGCTTATAGATAGATGCTCTATAACGTCAGAGTTTATTATTTCTTCAGAAAAGGTGAAATCTATGAATGTGGTAAACTCTAAAGTTCAACAACTTAAGCCAACTCAGAATATTGTGACGTCAAGAGAAATATCGTTTATAAATTGTAACATTAATAGTTTCTATTATTATTGGGATGATTATACTGATTATTATAGAGGTAGTTTTATAAACTGTATCATTGGTGGTGGATCTAATCAGCAGTATTTTTATCAAACAACATTTATTAATTGTTTGTTGACTCCATATATAATTAGTATTAATCGTAATGTAAAAAGTGATTGTTATGAAGAAGAAAACCAAGAAATTCTTAAGACCAATTATAGCTCTTATCTAGATGACTATTTAGATTGTAAATATTCAACGGAAGAGCTTATGGCAAAGGGATACTTAGGTAATGATGGAACAGTTGTTGGGTGTAATGGTGGTGCTACACCGTGGTGCTTAGTCCCAAGTGTCCCTACTGTTGCAGAAAGTAACTTGCTGTTAGATGTGGAAAACAAAAAGTTGAATGTGACATTGAAGCTTTTGGCAAAGTAAATAATGATGTTTATGTATAAGCGAATAATCTGTTTGCTATTCTTAATATCGAGTTTCAGTATTACAAATGCTCAGGATATAAGAGGTTATGAGTATTGGCTCGATAGTGAATATGCTAATAAAGTTTCTGCGGCATTAAACGATAGTGTTGTGTCTTTAGCCATACCGCTTGATAATTTGAAAACGGGATTGCATTTTTTCAATTTTCGTGCAGTTGATACACATGGAGAAGTTGGAAACTTAACCCGAAAATTGTTTTATATGCCTGAAACGGAAGTTTCTGCTGGTATTTTAGGATATGAGTGTTGGATGGATAATGAAACTAACCAAATAACATTCATAAAGAGCGATGAAGTATCGGTTGGATTGGAGATCCCTTTAGATAGTATAAAGAGCGGTTTGCATTTTTTCAATTTCCGTGCAATTAATACACTGGGAGAAGTGGGGAATCTAACCCGTAAGATGTTCTATATGCCCAAGGAAGAAAAACTGGATATTGCCGAGTATGAATATTGGTTGGATAATGACACGGTAAATAAGGTGATTGGTGAAGACAATCGTAATATTTATGAGTTGATACTGGATGTGTCATCTTTAAGCCAAGGAACTCATTCGTTTAATTTTCGTGCCTGCAATAGTGCTGGAATATGGGGTGAAACACATGTGCTTGACTTTGATATAACTTTTAGCGATATTGCTAATGTGGTTGTGGATGACGCTCCATTTGACGTGTATAATATAGCTGGAATTCAGGTGAAGCGTAGGATAACTAAAGTTGAATTGAATGATTTGCCAAGTGGAATTTATATAATAAAAGGAAAAAAGGTATTTGTAAATTAGACAGCGTTGTGAAAAAATAGCCGTGAGCAATAGCCTTGCGGCTATTTTTTTGTGTTGGAGGGAATTGAGATTATTTTGATTGTGTGTGAAAAATAGTTGCACATTGTGGCGGTATCTTTGTGGTGTACAAATGATAATTAACTCTTAAAAATAAAAAGAATGAGAACAATGGCATTAAACACAGCACGTGAGAATCAAAACTCTGTAGGACTTTCTCAAATTTTACACTCAATGGCGAAGTCGATTGTAGAACTTGCTAATAATGAGAATACAGTAGCTATTATAGCCGTATTATGCACGTTAGTGGTATTGTTAGGTGTGGTTATGTTGCAAGCAGTTGTAATTGCGATAGGCGTATCAATGCTTGTTGTTGCTGTGGCTCCTATTTTTTACAAGTGGTGTAAAGAAGACGTTAATCGTGATATATAACGTCGTTGTCGCTATATTAAAAGCTCCCATATCTAAGCGTTTAGAATATGGGAACTTTTTTAGTAATGCTAATTCTTATATGTTATCCAGCACTTGCCATATTTGTCGTATTTGCCACTATCTCTGACTCTTTCCATTTCTTTGAGTGTACCTCTCTCAACGCACACACGATACCAACCGTTAGAGCCTTTTTGTATTGTGGCATTGTTGAGTTTTTGGGATTTAATCCATTTTTGAGCATCTTGGTATGTCTTTAAAGAACTTACCACCAAATACCATTTTTCAAGATTCTCATCTCCGCTTTTAATTTTGAATTTACTGCCTTTAATGTCCACCCATACGGTTCTTCGATTGTTGCTGCTTGTCGATATGTTATCGGAAAGGCTGTAGATAGAATAATTGCTGTTGTTATATTCATCATATTTTTGTTTCACAAAGTCGTATGTTCCAGCTGTGTTAAACACACGGTATTTTCCGTCAAGACACACTAGTGCATAACAATTCTTTTTATGCTTGTTTCTCACCCATTCTTGGGCTTTGTGCAGAGAACTGTGCGTTGATAGCACTAAATACCATTCTGAACTATTATAATTAGTGTCTGTGCCATGAATCGTTCCATTATATTGTATAAGATAGCTTACTGTTTTTATCGGAACTGTTGTTGAGTTATCATTATAAGATGTTTGCTCAAGGGTACTATATATTTTTTTGTTTCTTTTTGCATATAATTTATTTCGTTCCGTGTATAACTTGTTACGTTTGTTGTAGATTTGTCTGCGTTCCTCGTATAGTTTGTTGCGTTGGTTGTAGTATGTTTCACGAGTAGACCCGCTTGAGTTGCGTATCAAATCTAAAAAAACATCAATAGAACTAGAAATGTTGTTAGCCTGTTTGTTGCATTCGTCTATTTGATGATTTATCATGGCAATTTGAGTTTCGATATCATTAGACTGATTGTTTTGCTCCGTCGTATTGTCCTGCTTGAAAAGGTAATCTAGCGTAATATCTTCGATCTCAAATTCGGTGTTCCACGACGTAATGGAACTTTTGGGGTCAATGTTATTATTGGCGATAGGGGTTCTTTTAGCTGCTTTTGCCAATTCTTCAAAACTACTCTTGCCCATGTTTCCTTTCATATAGATAATAGTAATCTCCTTGTTGTCGTCAACAGTCGTTAGAAGTTTGTTGTAATAGCCAGACGATGACTTTATGCCGAACATGTCAGTCCTGCCATTTCCGTCTTTGATAGATAGGATTATTTCCATCTTGTCGCCTTTGCGTAGTAGTTTTATTTTATTGCGAGCTTTAGCTACAGCGTTGCTTTTTGCCGTTATGATTTGTAGGCTGTTAAGCTCTTTTGCAATATTCGTTAGGTTCATACCGCCTATGTTGATGTTGGTGTTTCCTATTGTTTTAAGCATGTTTTTAGTTATGTATACAACTTCAACATCATCCATTTCTGAGATTTCTTCTAAAATGGAATCTTGTGCCTTGGACGTTAGCGGTAGCAATCCAAGAATGAGCAGTAATATAAAGGTTAACCGTTTCATATTATTAAAGTACATTAGTTAACATTGATTTCTTCTAACTTGTGTGAGGCATATTCAACACGTGAGTTTGCCGTATTTAGTTTTTCTGCAACCAGCATTAATGCTCGACTGGTTTTTATAATAGCCTCTTCTTCGGTTTGTGGTATGTAGGCATGTCTTATCCCTACAGGTTCTATGCTAGGTATCGATTCTTGGTCGTTGCTTATTAAAGATAGGCATAACGAGATCAGAATACACACACTTGCTGCGATGCCCGTCAAGCGTTGCCATGTCCACCATTTTCGTGTAGGTATGGTGGTCTCAGTTTCTGCTAAACGGTCTATTGTGAGGGCTAGTTCATCAACGAGCCCTTTTGGTATGTCGATATCAGCATTCATCTCGTTGTCTATGTCGGCAAGGGCTTGAAACACACACATGTCGGCTCGTAGCTCTTCAGGAACGTTAGTGGCTGTGGTGAAAAACTCTTTTAAATCATGTTCTTCTCTTGCAGATGTCGTACCGTCGTAGAATTTGTCGAGTAATGGCTTTATTTCATTTACACTTCTCATATTTATATATTTGTTTCGGTAGAATACAATTCTTTTAATCTTTTTCTCGCTCGTGAAAGCAAGGTTCGTATGTTGATATTTGACAATCCTGTGATTTCCTCTATTTCTTCAATGCTTAGATCTTGAATGCTTCGCATCATCAGCACTTTTTTTTGTCGTTCTGGCAATCTATTCATTATGAGCATCACGTGGCTAAGCGATTCATTATTGTCGTAATAACTTTCGGCATAACTTTCATTTTCTGATAAGTTTATGCTTTTGTCGTTGATGTCGTAATGGATATGCTTGGTTCTAAGATAATCCATGCATTTGTTCCTGACAACTTTGGCTGCAAAAGACTCAACAGACTCCAGACCGTCAAGCATACTACGTTTAGCCCACAAGATTGCGTATGCCTCTTGTACCATATCTTTTGCTGTATCAGAATCATTTACGATTTGATAAGCTGTCTTATATAGTTTCGCACTAAGCGGTAGTAGTATCTCTTTAAATTTTGATGAGTCCATCAATAGCTCTCGTCTGGTTGCTTAAAATGCAGGTGTAAAATTCACTACTTTATCTAATACACGAACGACAAGATAATTTGTTGCACTAAAATTACGGATTTTTTTTATTTTTGCATAAAATTTCCTACAGAATGTCTGTTTTAAGAGTTTTCAATCCGGAACATGATTTGGCATTGGCTTTTGGAGGCACAAATTACACCCCGCCTCCTATGGCTCGGATGTTACGCCGTGATTTGCAGTTGTTACCACTATGGATAGCCTCGCCGGGTGATGTAATTTTGTCACAAGATTATGACGTTGATAAAGATTGGGTTAGTTGCGTGAATACTCAATATAATATAGGTGCTGAAGTTGTATCAATTAATAAAGTGGGTGAATTTGAGTCGGTAGAGCCATGGGGGTGGGATAGGTACGTGGCACGAAGGCTCTATCTCGATGGTGTAAGTGCTAATAAATTACCAAATGATAAATACTTGGCGGATGTTAGACGGCTTTCGCATCGTAGAATTTCCATAACGATTCACAATGAGTTAAACCGCAGGTTACATGGATTAGAAGATAACACCCCAACGGAAATAGATAGTCTAGAAACTGTGAGAGAGTTTGCAAGGCGGCATCCGAGAGCTTATGTGAAAGCTCCTTGGTCGTCAAGCGGAAAGGGAGTTTATCGAGCTTTGGATATAGAAGCATTAGATTTTAATCGTTGGTGCAGTGGGGTGCTTAATCGTCAAGGCTCGGTTTTGTGTGAAAAGCCTCTTGATGGTGTAATGGATTTTGCGATGGAGTTTAAATGTGTTGGCGGTAAGTCAGATTTTGTGGGATATTCAATTTTTAGTAACGATAACCATTGTTCATTTAGTGTTGGGTTGATAGCATCAACCCAGTTGTTGGAAGATCGAATCATAGAAGTTTTTGGGGATAGGGGATTATTGTATGATGTGAGAAATGTAGTTATCGATATTCTTGATAAATTGATTTCACCGTTTTATTCAGGTTACGTTGGAGTGGATATGCTTATATATAAAGATTCAGATGGGGAAGTGAGGCTAAATCCATGTATAGAATTGAATTTGCGTACTACTATGGGGGTGGTGACATCTATAATTGGAAACAACATTTTAGAAACTGGCACGATTGGAACTTTTCATGTGGAGTTTCATAAGTCGGTAATCCCCCCTGATTATAGAAATAAAAAGGAAATGGAAAATCCGATAGAGTTTTCAAGCAATGGAAAATTAAAAAGTGGCATACAATTTTTAACTCCGATATATAAAAATTCTCAATATTGTTCATATATTAAGGTAAACCGAAGGTTGTATCTGATTGCAATCGGGTCGTTGTTGCTGTGTGTCTTAGCGTAGTATTAAATGTGTTTTTTTGTTGATGATTGTGCGAAAATAATTTTTTGGAAAACTTTTTTCTAAATTATAAAAGTTAAATGCCTGTTATTTAGTGTGTTATGTTTTGTTGTTGATAACTTTTGTGCAATAAGTGCTGTATCTAGTTGTATGAATTGTAATATCTTTCATATATTTGCATTATGAAAAATAAACCTTTTGAAAATTGTTATTACCAGAATTATGGAGAACAAAACTTATACCTACGAAGAAGCCTTTGAGGCTACTTTGAAATATTTTAATGGTGACGAACTTGCTGCAAGAGTGTGGGCTAGCAAGTATGCTCTGAAAGATTCATACGGGAATCTTTATGAGCTGACACCAGATGACATGCACCGCCGTATTGCTAAAGAGGTGGCTAGAATTGAGCAAAAATATGCTAATCCTATGAGTGAGGAGCGCGTGTATGAACTAATAAAGAAGTTCAAATATATAGTTCCGCAAGGTAGTCCTATGTCGGGAATTGGAAATAATTTCCAAGTTGGATCGCTATCTAATTGCTTTGTAATCGGACTCGACGGAGCTCCAGATTCATACGGAGGCATTATAAAAATTGATGAGGAACAAGTGCAGTTGATGAAACGTCGTGGTGGAGTAGGTCACGACTTGTCGCATATCCGTCCAAAAGGCTCGCCTGTGAAAAATTCAGCATTGACATCAACAGGGCTTGTGCCTTTCATGGAGCGTTATTCTAATTCTACAAGAGAAGTGGCTCAAGACGGTCGCCGTGGAGCTTTGATGTTGAGCGTGAGCATTAAGCATCCAGATTCTGAGGCGTTCATCGATGCTAAGATGACCGAAGGGAAAATAACTGGAGCTAATGTGTCGGTAAGAATAGATGACGATTTCATGAATGCCGCTGTGAATGGCGGAACTTATGAGCAGAAATATCCTATAGACTCAGAAAATCCTTTATATAAAAAAGACATTGATGCATCGGCTTTGTGGAAGAAGATAATCCATAATGCTTGGAAAAGTGCAGAACCTGGTGTGCTATTTTGGGACACAATAACGAGGGAGTCTGTTCCTGATTGTTATGCCGATTTGGGCTTCAAGACAATATCTACCAATCCTTGTGGCGAGATTCCATTGTGTCCGTATGATAGTTGTCGCTTGCTGGCTATAAATCTATATTCTTATGTGAACAATCCGTTTAAGCCTGATGCTAGCTTTGACTATAATTTATTTAAGGAACATGTGGCTGCTGCACAGCGTATTATGGACGATATTATTGATCTTGAAATGGAAAAGATTGATAAAATTATCGCTAAAATAGCATCAGATCCAGAAACAGAAGAAGTAAAACAAACAGAATTGCACTTATGGAATAAGATTCGCACAAAAACATTGAAAGGTCGCCGTACGGGAGTTGGAACTACAGCAGAAGGTGATATGATTGCCGCAATAGGATTAACATACGGAACCGATGAGGCAACGGATTTCTCTGTGAATATTCATAAGACATTGGCTGTCGCTGCTTACGGTTCGTCTGTAGTTTTGGCTAAAGAACGTGGCGCGTTTGAGATATTTGATGCAGAACGTGAGAAAAATAATCCGTTTATACAGAGAATAAAGGAAGCATCTCCAGAGGTTTATGAGGAAATGTTGAAATATGGCCGTCGTAATATTGCGTGCTTGACGATTGCGCCTACAGGAACAACAAGTCTTATGACGCAAACAACTTCAGGTATTGAGCCTGTTTTCTTACCAGTTTATAAACGTCGTAGAAAGATTAACCCAAATGATCCAGATGCTAGGGTGGATTTTACCGATGAATCAGGCGATAGTTTTGAAGAATATGTAGTATACCATCCTAAATTTACAACGTGGATGAAGATTAACGGTATAGAAGTTAAATCTAATTACACACAAGAAGAACTAGACGAGATTGTTCAAAAATCACCTTATTATAAAGCGACATCCAACGATGTTGATTGGCTTGCTAAGGTGAGGATGCAAGGACGTGTACAGAAATGGGTAGACCATTCGATAAGTGTAACTATAAACTTACCATCGGATGTTTCGGAAAGCCTTGTTAACGATTTATATGTGGAAGCATGGAAATCGGGATGTAAGGGTTGTACGGTTTATCGTGACGGCTCACGTGCTGGAGTGCTTGTTTCAACGAAAAAGGAAGCTCCTAAAAATCAATACATTGCAAATGAGGAACATATTTTGAAACGTCCTATTGAGTTGGAGGCTGACGTGGTGCGTTTCCAAAACAATAAGGAGAAATGGATTGCATTCGTTGGTTTGATTGAGGGTAGACCGTATGAAATTTTTACGGGTTTGGCTGATGATGAAGAAGGTATTTTCTGCCCAAAATCGGTAAATAAGGGTAAGATTATCAAAGCTATTGACGAGCAAGGTAACAAGCGTTACGACTTCCAGTTCATTAATAAACGAGGATATAAAACTACGATAGAAGGTCTTTCAGATAAGTTTAATCCAGAGTTCTGGAATTATGCTAAATTGATTTCGGGCGTGTTGCGTTATGGTATGCCTATAGATC
>CAZSHA010000080.1:0-8777 GCA_964606575.1 uncultured Muribaculaceae bacterium
GCTCTGAACCAGCTGAGCTAAACGCCCTCATTGATTTCTCAATTGCGATGCAAAGTTACAACTTTTTCTGTAACCAGCAAAACATATTATGAAAAAATTGCACTAAAAGCAAAATAAAAATTGGCGACATGAATATATCGCCATTTTTTATATCAATGTTAAGATAGAAGCCTATTGGAGTACTTTAAAAAAGCTTCATACTAACTATAAGACTTATTCAAAAACCTTATAATATTGGTCTACAATCGTTTTAAATCTTGGTAACGAGCGTAACGGCAATATGTTCATCTCGCCTTCACGATAATCATAAACTTTATAATAATTGCCATAACCGTTAGCCAAAGCACTTTCTAGCAAGTCTAACGCTTTTTCATGCTCACCACATAAAGTGTATACTACAGCAGCAGTATAGTAAGCCTCACCGCCAGCAGCAGGCGTTTCCATCACTACCTTATCAGCCCATACCTTAGCCTCATCGATACGTCCTAAGCCACACAATGCCACGCCACGCATAGTAGACAATTCTTCACCAAATGTAAGAACCTTAGAATAGTCGTTCTTTGCTACAGTTTCACCGTCCAAATAGGTCTTTGACAGCCATGCCCGCAATAGCACGTTCTCCGCAATCATTGAATTATTTAAAAGTGCCTCATTTATCACCGTAAGAGCTTCTTTATAGTTCTCTTGCTGTATGAGCAATAGCGTTTTCTCACGCAATGCATCAATGCTATTAGGATTTAGCCCTAGAGCCAATTGGATGGTCTGCAAACCGTCTTCTGTCATTCCCATTGCACTCTGAATACGTCCTTTCATCACATAATACTCTGGATTGGTCGCATCCATTGATATCGCAGTATTAATGCGGCTCAAAGCTTCCACATATCGGCTCAAATTGAAGTTTGCAAGGGCGCTATAATAATATATGCCCTCATAATCATACAATTTATTATCAATAATGGAATTTAAGTCCTTCAATGCAGTAGAATAATGATTATGTTCCATTGCCACAACGGCTCTCAAATAATAGAACAAGCCCACTTTCGGCGCTTTGTCGATAGAATTACTCAAAGCCTCCATAACGGCATCATAATTAGTATTACTCATATTTATCAACCGCTTCATCGCACCGCTCGTATCATTAGTGACGCTTATAGCCGAAATAACGTCTTGAGCCGCTCCCTTATACTGGTTCATCATCACCAACACGTCGGCACGGTTTAAATACACCTGTTGCTCTGCTGGATATAGTTCCACAGCCCTGTTTGCATAATCGGCAGCCGCCTCATATTGCTCTTGCAGCACAGCAATTTTAGCCAATCCAGCCAATGCGTTATAGTCTAGAGGATTGATACGTTGAAGTGTCAAATACGAAGATTTCGCTGTTTCTAAATCACGTTTCTCCAAGCATAAGTCGCCAAGCAAAAGCAGAGTCATCTGATCATTCGGATTTATCGCATTTGCCATCTTCAAATCGCTAATCGCCAAATCTTGCTCCTTTCGAATTACATAAATCTTAGCACGCAAGGCATACGACTCAAACATTGTAGCCTCATCGGACTTCGGTATATATTTCAACGCATTATTAACATCATCAAGCGATTTCAAATATTCGCCATTCAAGAAATATTGGTTGGCACGGCTATATAGCAACACATAATCATAAGGATTCTTTGTCAATTCCTCATCATACACCGCCATAACCGCAGCATTTATACGTCTTTGTGCCTCTCTCGCACTTGCCGTATTTTGTGCTTCTACGACAGCAGAACCGCCCAACAACGCTACTAAACATATTGATAAAATAGTCTTTCTCATCATTTACGAAATTATCATTAAGTTTCTAAATCTCATTTATCTTGTTAATTGTCATTCTCAATTCAGTCAAGCGGGTTAGCAATCCCTCTATCAAATCAAGTTTAAGCATGTTTGCTCCATCACTTTTAGCTACACTTGGATTCTGATGTGTTTCTATAAACAGACCGTCTACACCTGCAGCGATTCCCGCTCTTGCCATAGGCTCAATCAAGTGAGGCAGACCGCCAGTAACACCTTTCGACTGGTTTGGTTGTTGCAACGAGTGAGTCACATCAAGAATTACGGGACATTGGTTCTCTTTCATTATAGGAATACCCCGATAATCAACCACAAGGTCTTGATAACCGAAAGTAGTGCCACGCTCAGTTATTGCCACATTCTCATTGCCCGCATCACGCACTTTCTGAACAGCAAAGCCCATAGCCTCTGGCGATAAAAATTGACCTTTTTTGATATTCACTAGTTTGCCAGTCTTTGCCGCAGCCACTAGCAAATCTGTTTGACGGCACAAGAAAGCCGGAATCTGCAACACATCTACATATTCAGCCGCCAACGCTGCCTCTTCCTCCGTATGTATATCAGTAACGACTGGTATATTATACGTTTCTCTCACTTTTTTCAATATCTCTAAAGCCTTTATATCACCGATTCCTGTAAACGAGTCAATTCGAGAACGGTTTGCCTTGCGATAACTGCCCTTAAACACGTATGGGATATTCAATGTTTTGGCGATTCCGCTTATTTTCTCTGCTATCTCTAATGCCATTTCCTCACCTTCTATCACGCATGGGCCAGCAAGCAAGAAGAAGTTGCCAGTAGGCGAAGACATTAAATCCTTTATATTCATTACTTTATTTTTTAATTTCTAATATCAAATTTATTATTCGCAATATAGCACACCACCTATTCCTCACTCATGAGCCAACTGATTAATGGTATGACATATTGCACATGCTGTAACGGCAGCCGTTTCTGTGCGTAATCGGCTTTCACCCAACGACACAGGCACAAAACCATTTGCCAGTGCAGCAGCCACTTCCTCTGGGCTGAAATCGCCTTCAGGACCTATCAGTATCATCACGTCAGCACCAGCCTTGTACTCCTTAGCAAGCAATTTACGTTCCACCTCGTCATCACAATAAGCTATGTACTTCTGTCCGCTGAACGGCATGCTTATAACCTCCATCACTGGCGTAAGCTCATCTAATTGCGGTAGTTCCGTTTTCAACGACTGTTTCATTGCCGACACCAAAATCTTAGACAAACGCTCTGTCTTCAGCTCTTTCCGCTCCGAATATCGGCACCGTATCGGAATCAGACGGTCTATCCCCATTTCGGTACACTTTTCTGCCATCCACTCTATCCTATCAAGGTTCTTGGTGGGCGCAACACATAGCACTATATTATTTCCCCAATGCGAAGGAATCTCAGCTACCTCGACTATTTCTACCCCGCACTTTTTACTATGTGCAAGCGTTATTCGGCAGATAAAAAGTTTTCCCTTGCCGTCTACCACCTCTATTTCATCGCCCTCGGTCAATCTCAACACACGTATCGCATGTTGCGACTCAACCTCTGGCAAAATGAGCGTTTCTTCTATATCTGGAGCAAAAAAGCGATGCATAATTTATTTAACTGCTTCTCTCTTTTCTTTAAACAATACCATAAATGCTATAGCAACCACAAACGCAAAACCTGCAAATATATACCAAGCTGATTGCCAATCACCAACTAAATAACCTTGCTCATTCCAATGGCAGTAGTTGTTTATCACCTCTCCAGCCAACAATGTACCTATTGTAGCACCAAGTCCATTGGTCATAAGCATAAACAAGCCTTGCGCTGACGCTCTCACCTTTGAGTCACATTCTTGGTCAACGAATAAACCACCCGATACATTAAAGAAGTCGAATGCCACACCATAAACGATGCAAGATAGCACAAACAATATTACACCTGGATATGCAGGATTTCCTAAGCCAAAGAATCCAAAGCGCCCTACCCATGCAAACATCGCAATAAGCATAACAATCTTAATGCCAAAACGTTTCAAGAAGAAAGGAATCAACAAGATACACAAAGCCTCTGCCACTTGCGACAACGATATAAGCAACGTCGCATTATTAGCGGCAAACGAATCTGCATACTCTGCCACACCCTTAAAACTTGTGATAAACGGAGTTGCATAGCCATTTGTAATTTGTAACGACATGCCTAAAAGCATTGAGAACACAAAGAATATCGCCATCCTCTTGCTATTAAATAACTTAAATGCATTAAATCCGAATGTTTCAGCAAGTGATTGCGATTTTTTAGTGACCAACTTGCACTGTGGCAATGTCATACAGTATATGAACAATAGCACTCCTAGCACACCCGACACCATGAATTGCATATAAGTGTATTGGAACTTATTCATGTTTTCAGTCAATGTGAAGAAAAATGAGCCGTTATCAAGAGTAGCACAATTAACGAACCACATTGTTGCAATAAAGCCAACTGTGCCAAACACACGTATTGGAGGGAAATCCTTGATTGTGTCATAGTTATGATTCTTTAGGATTGTAAATGCTACAGTATTAGACAATGCTAATGTAGGCATATAAAATGCAACACTCAACGTATAAAGCGACATAAACATTACCTTGTCAGGTTGAGCTGTCGTCATTCCCATATAGCACAAACCAATCATAGCTAAACCAGCTATCAAATGACAGAAACCCAACAACCGTTGTGGCTGAACGAAACGATCGGCAATAACACCCATTATTGTAGGCATAAAAATTGATACGATACCTTGTATAGCATAGAACCATGCGATTTCTGCTCCCATACCTGCCTTTCCAAGGTAGTTACCCATACATGTGAGATAAGCTCCCCAAACTGCAAACTCTAGGAAGTTCATCACTATCAATCTTGTTTTAATATTCCACATAACGAACTAGTATTTTAAGATTATTCTTCTGTTTTGTTTTCTTTCTCTTGTTGTTTCTCTATTATTATTTTCTTGATTTCAGCCGCACGTTCGTATTCCTCACGTTCTACACACTTGGCAATCATTTTTTCAAGCTCCTCTATAGCAAACTTTTTTAAATTCACTTCTTTCGGTTGTGAATCGAGTTTTATCGTATCATCTTGTTTATCGGAAATGAATCCAGTCTGTTCCAGAATCTCTCTAGTCGTGTATATAGGTGCTCCCGTTCGCAATGCCAATGCTATAGCATCACTCGTGCGAGAATCTATGTTGACATGCCTATCCTCATTGCTGAAACGAAGTTCTGACAGAAAAACTCCGTTCTCAAACTTATATATAAATACCTCGTCCAACGCTATTCCAAACGCATGCGACATGCTCACAATCAAATCATGTGACAAGGGTCGTGGAGGTATCATATTCTCTAGCTTTATTGCTATCGATTGTGCCTCAGCCACTCCCACAACTACCGGGATACGATACTTACCGCCCTCCTCCGAGAGCACCAACGCATAAGCACCTGCTTGCACTTGATTATATGTGATACCGAACACATTCAGCTTAACTCTTTCCATAATGCAATCAATCTTTCACTTTTTGTCCTGTTATCACGCCACTACCGTAGCATAAATGACCAGTAGCATCATAAATCACGGCAAATTGTCCGGGAGCTATTCCCTGGACTTTCTTTTCCGATTCTATTATGTACTCACCGCCTTGCAAATGCGTGAATTTAGCTTTTATAAATTCTGGAGTATGCCTGTTCTTAAACATTATATCAACCGAACCGTCCTTGCCTTCCCAAGGATTTCCTGAGATAAAATGCATCTCGTCAATATGAATCAGCTTGCCATATTGTTTCTCTGTTTCATATCCGTTGCTCACATATATCGTATTGTCAAGCACGTTTTTTTTCACTACGAACCACGGTCCACCACTCAGTCCTAAGCCACGACGCTGCCCTATCGTATGAAACCAGTAGCCTTTATGCTCGCCTATCTTCTTTCCTGTTTCCAGTTCTATTATATTCCCTTTCTTCTCTCCTAGATGACGACGGATAAAGTCATTATAATTTATCTTACCCAAGAAGCATATACCCTGACTGTCCTTACGGTAAGCGTTAGGCAACTTAGCATCTATAGCCAACTGGCGAACCTCACTCTTCGGCATACTGCCAAGAGGAAATATTAAATGTTCAAGCTGGTCATAGCTGATTTGGGCCAAGAAGTCTGTTTGATCTTTTATCGGGTCGACAGCAGTTGCAAGATACTTCTTTCCGTCCACAAAGTCGGTGCTGGCATAATGACCAGTAGCCGTGATGTCAAAATCTTTGCCCCAACGACGCTCAAAGTATCCGAATTTTATCATCTTATTGCACATCATATCAGGATTAGGAGTAAGACCTGCTTTAACCGTGCGCAACGCATATTCCATCACGTTATCCCAATATTCTTGATGAAGCGACACAACTTCCAAAGGCAATCCATACTTCTTGGCAATCAAAGTACACATCTCAATATCTTCTTCAGCTGAACAATCGCCTTCACCGTTATCCATACCTATGCGTATATAGAATAAGTTCAGGTCGTGACCCTGCTCCTTGAGTTTATGCACCACGACCGCACTATCTACACCGCCCGATATAAGTACCGCTATATTCATTTCTTAATACAATCCTTTCTTAATCTTTATTGGTATCTCTACCGCATCAGGAATCTTCTAGTTCAACCTCCGCAGCCTCAGCCTCAACCTCTTCGTCTACGCTAGCCAAATGAACCGATATTATGTAGTCCAATGATATTTTTCCTGGTCCTGCCAGCATCATGAATACGAAGATTCCTATAAACATAACTGGCACATATCCAGCTTGCATACTGTACAACCTTGACATGTCCATAGCACTGTAATACTGCATGATGAAATTCTCAGCAATTATCATAGACACAAGTGGCGGAACCAAAGCCCAACGAGTGAACAAGCCTAGCAAAATGAATATCGAGCATACTATCTCAATCAATATCATAACCACCAACGTGGTTTCGCTTCCCATTCCCAACACCGAGGGGAAAGTTGTCGCCAATTCATTAAAACTTGTTATCTGGCGTATTCCGAACTGCATAAACATAATTCCTGTGAACAACCGCATAAACAGCCTTGCCATATTGGTAAACGTCAAACCCGCGCTGTACAAGAACAAGCGTTTGAATATCTTCTTTATCATATATCCAGTTTTTTACAGTTAATCAATTTAATATCGCATTCACCGAAATATTCTTATCGGTAATTTTTTTGTCTTTATCAAAGAAAAACAGTGTCGGCGACATTCGCAAATCAAAAACCTCAGCCGCTTTGTCCGATGCAACAATCGTCCAATTATCAGCCCAGCCTTTTGCCTCTTCTGCCCATTCTTTGCTATATTCCTTAGGCGATACGCACACTATCTTCAAATCTCCATTTGCTATCATATTGTTGATTGCCACGCTAGTGCTTAAACGCAAGCGGTCAAGCATACAATCCACACACTCGCCATCGTTGAAAAACACAGCCGTGAACTTATCACCTAATAGGCTAGATAGCTTCACGTTTTCTCCTTCTAGTGTCTTAACATCTAATTCTGGACAAACAGCCCCTACCACATTGCGGTTTATCTTCTCCATTTGGCTCTTGTAATACTGTTTCTCATCCTTTTTCAAGTGCTTTGACGCTAACAGCATTTCCAAGAACGGCATATATGCCTCATCACTGATAAAACGTGCTTGTGGCGAATACAGATTCCGCTCTGCCACCTTAGCCGCCAACATGAAATTAGCCTTATTGCTCTGTGCCTTGTTCATAAAATCCTTTATAGAATTGATAACCACCGTTTTATGAGCCAATTTGAAAAACTCAACATAATCGACAAAGGCAGATTCAAAAGCAACCTCGTTCTTAATCGGTTTCGACAAATCCAAATTATTCCAAAAACGAATCACCACGTAGTTGGCTCTGTCTTGATATGAAGTCATAGTATCGGGAGCCTGAGGATAGGTGAACAAAGATTCACCATCACCATATAGCATATTCGTATTATCTTGACCCACAGCGACTAACGAAGGTATAATCAACACAAGCGATAGCAAAAGTATAATTTTCTTCATTAAAAACATCTAATTAAAATTTTACTACATAAAATCTCAATGTAAAAGTACTCCAATATATTAAAAGGACAAAAAAAAACGGCTCAAAACTGCCGTTTCTTCAACATTTTTCACAGAATCAATAGTTCCCGTAATCTAGCAATCTGCTCAAACTGCACATTAATTTTAATCGTTCATCCAAGTTCCTTTATGCAACATAAAACTTGTATTATTTTTGCATCAAATCTTGTCGTGCCATTTATGGACGGGACATTGTATAAAAATAAAAGAGCCACAGGAATATACTGCAGCTCTCTTACTTTATTTAGGTTTTATTACACGTTCCCTGCACGGTAAGCATCTTCAGCTTTCTTCACTTCGCCGTGCAATAGAAGAAGACGACGAGCCTCATCGTATGGTAAGCCAAGATCCTCAACAATCATACGAGTACCGCGGTCAACAAGTTTAGCGTTGCTCAACTGCATGTTCACCATCTTATTGCCTTTCACACGACCCATTTGAATCATGACAGAAGTAGTAATCATGTTGCAAATCAACTTTTGACCTGTACCACTCTTCATACGAGAGCTACCTGTAACAAATTCAGGTCCTACTATCATCTCGATTGCAATTTCAGCAGCTTCAGCGATAGGTGCATCAGGATTGCTTGATACCGAAGCAGTAAGACATCCGTTAGCACGAGCAGCTTTCAACGCACCAATAACGTAAGGTGTTGTACCAGAAGCTGCGATACCAATAACGGTGTCCTTATCGTTAATATTATGAGCTTGCAAATCTTTCCAACCTTGCTCTGTGTCATCCTCAGCATTTTCAACCGGGTTACGTAGTGCGTGATCACCACCTGCAATAAG
>CAZSHA010000081.1:0-8398 GCA_964606575.1 uncultured Muribaculaceae bacterium
CTACGTGGTTTACTGATCTAGGCATTTTCTTAATTTTTTTTGAATGTTAGCGGCAAGTTTCTATTTGCTCTTTTCTTTCTGCTAAACACTCGGTTAATAAAAAATAATTAAATCTTTAAAAAATCTTTGAGATTAGGAAAATCTTCAACTCTACTTCTTTCTTACTTCAAGCAAAGCAATTTACGCACGTTGGCGCTATCTGCTGTATCCACTAGAGTGAAGTGTCTTAGATTTCTTTTTTGCTTTTTAGTCTTCTTTGTCAAGATGTGACTTTTGTAAGCATGCTTTCTCTTGATTTTTCCTGTTCCGGTAAGAACGAATCTTTTTTTAGCACCGGAATTAGTCTTACACTTTGGCATTTTTTTAGTTTTTAAAATTTTATTACTATTATAGAAGAGCTTGGGCAACCCAAAAAGCCCAAGGCTCTCATTTTTTACTTACTTTTCTTTGGAGTAAGCATTATTATCATTCGCTTACCCTCAAGTAACGGCATCTGCTCCACCTTACCGTACTCCTCCAAGTCGTTGGCGAAACGCAACAATAGCACCTCACCTTGCTCCTTGAAGAGGATTGACCGACCCTTGAAAAACACATAGGCTTTCACCTTAGCACCTTCTTTCAAGAAACCCACCGCATGCTTCAACTTAAAGTTGTAGTCATGATCATCAGTTTGCGGTCCGAAACGAATTTCTTTTACAACCACCTTGGTAGACTTTGCCTTCTGCTCCTTCATGCGTTTGCGTTGCTGATAAAGGAATTTTTGGTAATCCAAAATCTTGCAAACCGGAGGTTCGGCATTAGGCGAAATTTCTATAAGGTCAAGATCCAACTCATCGGCTATACGCAATGCTTCGGCAATAGGATATACTCCTGTTTCCACATTGTCACCCACCAGACGCACCTCTTTTGCTCTAATTCGGTCGTTGATAGCGTGTTGATCCTTATTTTCTTTATCGCCTTTTTTCTTTACGGCATCGGCAGCAGGTCGAGCCGTTGCAGGCTTTTTAGACCCTGTCCACAATGGTTTTTTCTCCATTCAGTATTATTAAAAGTTTGTCATATTCTCAATTTCTCGAGCAAAATCGTCTGCAAAGGTAGTAATTTTTTGCGAACCTTTATCACCTTCACCCTGTTTTCTTACAGAAACTTCGTCATTTTGCGCCTCTTTTTCGCCCACAACTAGCAAATATGGGATTTTTTTCAACTCATTATCACGAATTTTCTTTCCGATTTTCTCATTTCGGTCGTCAACGAACGCCCTTATATCTTTTTCAGCTAGCTCACACACAACTTTCTGAGCAAAGTCGTTGTACTTCTCGCTGATAGGCAACACCACAACTTGGTCGGGAGCAAGCCATAGAGGCAACTTGCCGGCGGTATGCTCAAGAAGCACTGCTACGAAACGTTCCATAGAACCGAATGGTGCGCGGTGAATCATTACTGGACGGTGCTTTTGATTGTCGGCACCAGTATATTCCAAGCCGAAACGCTCAGGCAAGTTATAATCTACTTGAATTGTGCCTAGCTGCCAACGGCGACCGATAGCATCTTTCACCATAAAGTCTAGTTTAGGACCATAGAATGCAGCCTCTCCTTGCACTGCCTTGGCTTTCAAGCCCTTCTCCTCACAAGCCTCGATGATAGCACGCTCCGCCTTCTCCCAATTCTCGTCAGTACCTACATATTTTTGCTTGTTGTTAGGGTCACGAAGCGAGATTTGAGCTTCAAAATTCTCGAAATTCAACGCCTTGAAGATGTAGAAAATAATATCCATCACTTTCAAGAACTCGCCTTTCAACTGGTCGGGAGTACAGAACAAGTGGGCATCATCTTGAGTAAATCCACGCACACGTGTCAATCCATGAAGCTCACCGCTCTGCTCATAACGGTAAACAGTACCGAACTCAGCAAAACGCAAAGGAAGATCCTTGTAAGAGCGTGGTGAAGTCTTGAATATCTCGCAGTGGTGAGGGCAATTCATAGGCTTCAAGAAGTATTCTTCTCCCTCTTCTGGAGTGTGGATTGGCTGGAACGAGTCCTTGCCGTATTTGGCATAGTGACCAGATGTCACATAAAGCATCTTGTTACCTATGTGCGGAGTGATGACTTGAAGATAGCCATAACGGCGTTGTATCTTTCTCAAGAATTGCTCCAAGCGGTCACGCAACGCAGCACCCTTAGGCAACCACAAAGGCAGACCTGGACCTACGTTTGATGAAAACGCAAACAATTCCATTTCCTTACCCAATTTGCGGTGGTCACGCTTCTTAGCCTCCTCAAGCACAGCAAGATATTCATCAAGCATTTTTTTCTTAGGATAAGAAACGCCATATATACGTACCATCTGCTTGCGGGTTTCGTCGCCACGCCAGTAAGCTCCAGCAAGCGACATTATCTTCACTGCCTTAATTGAGCCAGTAGAAGGCAAGTGAGGTCCACGGCACAAGTCGGTGAACGCACCTTGCGTATATGTTGTAATTTGTCCGTCTTCCAAGTCGTTAATCAACTCGCACTTATATGTTTCGCCACGGTCGCCAAACATTTTCAATGCGTCAACCTTGCTGATGTCTTCTCTCACCACAGCTTCATCCTTTGCAGCGAGTTCAGCCATCTTAGCCTCAATTTTTTGGAAATCGGCGCTTGTAATCTGATTTTCTCCTGGGTCTATGTCGTAATAGAATCCGTTTTCGATAGCAGGACCGATACCGAACTGAACGCCCTTATATAGTTCTTGAAGCGCCTCGGCTAGCAAGTGAGCCGACGTGTGCCAGAACGCATGTTTACCCTCGGCATCTTCCCACTTGAACAACTTAATCTCACAATCACTACAAATTGGTCGTGAGATGTCCCATTCAGCACCATTCACAGTAGCAGCAAGCACCTCTTTAGCAAGACGAGGGCTGATGCTCTCAGCAATTTGATAAGGAGTGATACCGCTCTCAAATTGTTTCACGCTTCCATCAGGAAAAGTAATGTTTATCATTTCTTATATTCGTTTTTCGCCGTTCCATACGAGCGGAACCGCAGTTTGTTAAAATTACGCCCGCAAAGATAGTTAATATTTTTAGACCGAATGACATAAAGCCAATATATTTTGACATGGAATTCTATATTTTCCACACAAAACAACCAACAAGGGTGAACCGAAAGCCCCTCTATCAATTCATTCTTTTCAGCACGCTATAGGATGGCAATATACCCAACTCACCCGCTTTGCTCAAATCGGCAACACCTTTTTCCTTATTGCCAAGTTTCAAATACACCAAGCCCCTATTATAGTATGCCTCGCCAAAATCTTGCTTGCTCTCAATAGCTTGGGTAAAGCAACTCACAGCCGAAGTCAAATTATTCATGCGGGAATAGACACAACCTTTATTATATAGGGCATATTCATTTTTAGGCGAATGCTCAAGCACCTTATCTAAATCGGCAAGCACCTCATTATAGGCATTGACATCCTTACGGCTTCGCAACATGGCTTCGCTTTCCTTGTCGCCTTTACTTGTAGGTTCGTTAGATTCAACCGCCGAAGCATCCTCCAATTCAATCTGAAGACACCTTGCACTAGCTCTGGCAAAATAGGCAAGCGTGAACTTTTCGCTTAGCTCTAACGCTTTGTTCAAATCGGCAATTGCCGCCTGCGGATTTTTCACCATTATGAAATCGAGAGCACGCCCCAGATAATCAATCGAACGAGGACGAGATGTCGACAAGATACCATTATAATATTCTATCGAATTGAAATGTTTCTGTATTTGATCTTCATATAAGCGTGGAACTCGGTTGGTCAACTGCAAAACGAATTGGAGCATCCTAGAATCGTTTGCCTCAGTGACTTCTTTCATATAATATGAGTTTTCCTTTACCACATTACCCTGAGCATAAAACGACAGCACAAACATAGGCTCATCATCAATCTTCATATTTTGGTCTTGGATTCTACCTCTGGTCTTGTTGTCATACTTTGGTTTCACGCTATTATCGTTCTCAACTGTGAGCAACGTGTTGAATTTATTCTTCACTGCTTCTTCCGATTCAAATTCCGCTCCATCCTTCGCATCACCTTCAGCTACGTTGCCCTTATCGGCAAGCATATCAGGATCGCCAGCCGACTTGTTTTTCTTGTACAACTCTTGCGAACGATTGTAATCACGCTCACCACCAGCCTTATCTCCCGACAATCGCTTACACTCGCTACGAGAATACAAAGCCATTTGGAAATTAGGATATTCCTTCAGTAATTCGTCGTAATCAAGAATCGCTTTTTTATACTGACCCGTCTTATAATATAAGGTGGCACGATTATAGCGAGCCATTACATGCTTAGGGTCGCTTTTCAACACATACGAGAAGTCGTCGATAGCCTTATTATTCTCACTCACCTCCATTTTCAACAACGCACGGTTATAATAAGCCGTGACATTGGTTGGCTCTAGGCTTAAAGCATAATCATAGTCAGCCATAGCTCCGAAATAATCGTCTAAACGATATTTCATGAATGCCCTATTAATAAAATACCCGGCAAAATGAGGTTCTAGCTTTATCGCCTCATCCATATCGGCTAAAGCACCCTTCATATCATCCTCATGACGCCATTTTATCTCAGAACGCACCACGTAGGCATTGGCATTATTCTTGTTCAGTTCAAGGCTCTTATTAATGTCGGCTAAAGCCTTAACCGTGTCCTTCTTAGCAAGATATAATTGCGAACGACCTTGATAAGCGTTGGCATACTTAGGGAAAAGCTTTATCAGTTTCCCGTAAGTACTCTCTGCCGAGTCATAATCCTTTATCGCCACTTGACAAACAGCCTTGTTTATCAAGAAGTTCATGTGTTCGGGTAATTGTCGCAATCCAGCATCATAATCGGCTATCGCATCCTTATAACGCCTCAAAGTCTGACGCGCAACGCCACGCACTTGGTAGGCATCAATGATAAACGGATTTCGCTCAATTGCTTGGGTGCAATCTTCCTCCGCTCCTTTATAATCATCCAAATTCAACTTTGCGATAGCACGCAGAAAATAAGGCTCTGCCAAATGCGGCTTCATGCTTATTACTTGATTAAAATACTGAATCGACAACACATAATCCTCAAAGTACATCGCGTTGCGACCAATATTCAGCACTTGTTCGGTATTGATTTGCGCTCTCGACACCGAAGGGCTACATAGCGTTATCACACACACTACGACACTCAAACACCTATATAATATATTAGACAAATTCATGTATATGTTTTTAATTTGGCACAAAGGTATGGATATTAAGGGAAATAACCGTTAATTTTATGTTAAACCAAGAAAATTAATCCCTTTTCCGATTTTCTATAAAGTTGGCTGAAGTTATTTGGAACGTCTATCAAAATATACATGTAATAATGGTGGAATTGTGTATTGTCCCCTATTTCAATCTATGCAAGCAGAGCAACGCAATGTTAAAAAATAAAAAAAACTAACTTTTACACCTTTATCAATTTGGTTTATTATATAAACTAGTTTATCTTTGCGACATATTTAGTTTATATTATAAATCAATTTATGTTTAACTATTATAACTTTACAATTATGGACGACAGAAAAATCACTGAAAAGGAAAGTTTGGAGCTAATTGCTTCAATGATTCAAAACACAAAGAAAAGAATGAAACTCGGCTCTGGCAACGTTTTGTTAGCATGGGGCTATATTACTACTGCAGTAGCACTATTGATAGGTACAGGTATCTATCTCACAGGAAACTACAATTGGGGATGGTTATGGTTCGCAATTCCTGTTCTTGGCTACCCTATTCACTACATCCTTATTAGAAAAGCCTCAAAAGAAGCTCTTATCAAAACTAGTATCGACCGTTTTATGTCAGGAATATGGACAACACTAGGCATATTCTTTGCAACAATGATGGCAACATGCCTTATATTCACACTCTACGGTCACGCACCAGCATGGGGAGCTATGTACCTAATAGCACTGCCATGCTGCGGTTTCGGTACACTTGCATCGGGTACGATTCTTCAAGAAAAATCATTACAAATAGGTGGCGTTTTCAGTATGTTAATAGGTGGAATTTTCATCATCTGCCATATATGCCACATCAATATATTTATATATGATATTTTCATGTTCGCCCTATGTTTCGCATTGATGATGATAATTCCAGGTCATATCATTAACAATAAAATCAAGTCTGTATGTTGAAAGAATTAGATCCTTTGCTACACAGCCAGCTGCGATTGGCAGTCATGTCAATTCTCATGTGCGTAGATGAAGCAGATTTCGTATATCTGAAAGAGAAAACTGAATCTACAGTAGGAAATCTCAGCGTGCAGATAACGAAATTATCGGAAGCTGGATACATTGAAGTAGAAAAAGGTTTTGCCGGTAAACGCCCTCGCACCACTTGCAGAGTGACAGAAAAAGGCAAAACCGCCTTTGAGAATTATGTAGCCGCCCTAAAATCTTATATAAACATCTAACATTCAACTCAGATAGTGATAATTCAAACAATTATCGCTATCTTTGTACAAATTAATATTAATTATTATGGAAAAAAGATTATACAAATCATTGACTAACAAGAAAATCGCAGGCGTATGCGGAGGACTTGGCGAATATTTCAACTTAGATCCTGTAGTCTTCAGAGCTTTATTCATCATCCTTCTAGTCTGTGCAGGTAGTGGCGTTCTAGCTTATTTAATATTGGCACTAATCATGCCTAGCCAAAAATAATACGCTACTCTAGAATCGTATAAGCCATGATAGTTCGCGTCATGGCTTTACTTTTTTTGAACTTGAGGATGTTAATCTTTGTTATCCATTTAAAACTATTTTTATATGGACAAAAAAAGATTGACTGCGGCTAACGGCAGACCAATAGCCGACAACCAAAACATCCAAACAGCAGGACAAAGAGGACCTGCATTAATGCAAGACCCTTGGTTTCTTGAAAAATTAGGACATTTCGACCGTGAAGTTATACCAGAAAGGCGTATGCACGCCAAAGGTTCTGGTGCTTACGGAACATTCACAGTCACACACGACATCACTAAGTACACCCGTGCTTCCATTTTCAGCGAAGTAGGAAAACAAACCGAATGTTTTGTTAGATTCTCCACAGTGGCAGGAGAACGAGGAGCAGCTGATGCCGAGCGTGATATTAGAGGATTTGCTATGAAATTCTACACCGACACTGGGAATTGGGATTTAGTAGGAAACAACACCCCTGTTTTCTTTCTGCGTGACCCGCTAAAGTTTCCCGACCTTAACCATGCTATAAAGCGTGATCCTCGCACCAACATGCGAAGTGCCAACAACAATTGGGATTTTTGGACTCTTCTACCCGAAGCGTTGCATCAAATCACCATCACAATGAGTCCACGAGGTATCCCCTACTCTTATCGGCACATGCACGGATATGGAAGCCACACCTATAGTTTCATCAATGCCGACAACAAACGTACATGGGTGAAATTTCATTTGCGTACACTTCAAGGCATCAAATGCCTCTCCGACCAAGAAGCAGAAGCTATTATAGCAAAGGACCGAGAGTCGCACCAACGTGACCTATATGAAAGCATCGAACACGGAGATTACCCTAAATGGCTGTTCCAAATACAACTAATGAGCGAAGAAGAAGCAGAAAAACACCCCACCAACCCATTTGACCTAACTAAAGTTTGGAGCCATAAAGATTTCCCGCTTTTTGATGTCGGAATCCTTGAGCTAAATCGTAATCCAGAAAACTATTTTGCTGAAGTTGAGCAATCGGCATTCAACCCCATGAATATCATTGACGGAATAGGATTCTCACCCGATAAGATGCTACAAGGCAGATTATTCTCCTATGGCGACGCTCAACGCTACCGACTCGGAGTCAATGCAGAGCAGATTCCTGTCAATAGACCTCGATGCCCTGTTCATGCCTATCATCGTGATGGAGCTATGCGAGTTGACGGCAATTATGGCTCTAGCAAAAGCTACGAGCCTAATAGTTACGGTGAATGGAAAGACTCACCGCATCTTAAAGAACCTCCGCTAAAATTGCATGGAGATGCCTACAACTATAACGAGCGAGAATATGATGACGACTACTATACTCAACCAGGCAATCTATTCCGCTTAATGCCTGAAGACGAACAAAAATTGCTGTTTGAGAACACAGCCAGAGCTATGGGCGATGCCGAACTATTCATTAAACAACGGCACGTACTGAACTGTTATCGTGCCGACCCAGCCTACGGTTTAGGAGTTGCTAAAGCTCTCGGTATCTCTCCTCAATTCATTCACGACTAAAAAAATGAGAGTTGTGCCTACATTCAGACACAACTCTCTGACTCTATCAAAACCTTGCGGAAAGAGAGGGATTCGAACCCTCGGTACAGTTACCTGTACAACGGTTTTCG
>CAZSHA010000082.1:0-8269 GCA_964606575.1 uncultured Muribaculaceae bacterium
CTGAACCAGCTGAGCTAAACGCCCTCATTGATTTCTCAATTGCGATGCAAAGGTAGTAACATTTTTTGAATTGCCAAATAAAAAGTTGAAAAATATTTAGAAAAATTCTCTAAAGTGTTGTAAATTTGCAAAGTCAGAATAGGTATAAAAAGACTAACAGCTTGGTTTATAGCTTTGTTACTTATTGTTGAGAAAAAGAGAAATTTTTTATATAAAACCATATTAAAATGATTTTAAGTTCCCTTACAGCCATTTCGCCTATTGATGGGCGCTATCGTAGCAAAACAGAGTCACTAGATGCATATTTTTCGGAATTTGCGTTGATTCGTTATCGTGTCAAAGTGGAAGTTGAGTATTTTATTGCATTATGTGAGATTCCTTTACCTCAGTTGAGCGGAGTCCCAGCGGATGTATATGCCGATTTGCGCGCTATATATGAAAACTTCACGCTTGAAGATGCTCAACGTATAAAGGATATAGAGAGCGTGACCAATCATGATGTGAAAGCTGTAGAGTATTTTTTGAAAGAGCGTTTTGACTCGTTGAATTTGGCAGATTATAAGGAATTTATCCATTTCGGGCTAACTTCACAAGACATCAATAACACATCTGTGCCTATGTCGATTAAGGATTCTTTGGAATGTGTGATAGTGCCGCTTGTTCAAGGGCTTGTCGACCAATTGAATGCCTTTGCTGAAGAATGGAAAGAATTGCCTATGCTTGCAAAGACTCATGGTCAGCCAGCATCGCCAACACGCTTGGGCAAAGAGATAAAGGTGTTCGCTTATCGCCTAGAGCAACAATTGGCTCAATTGAAAGCAGTGCCAGTGAGCGGAAAATTCGGTGGAGCAACTGGTAATTTCAATGCTCATTTAATAGCATTCCCTAATATAGACTGGCTGTTGTTTGCCGAGAATTTCTTGCGTGATAAGTTAGGCATTGAACGTGAGCGTTGGACAACGCAGATTTCCAACTATGACAATATGGGTGCTCTTTATGATGCTATGAAGCGTATAAACACTATCATTATCGACCTTGACCGTGATATTTGGCAATATATTTCGATGAACTACTTCAAACAAAAAATTAAAGCGGGTGAGGTGGGATCATCGGCTATGCCGCATAAGGTTAACCCTATAGATTTTGAAAATTCAGAGGGTAACTTGGGCATGGCTAATGCTATACTTGAGCATTTGTCGTCAAAATTGCCAATCTCTAGATTGCAACGTGACTTGACCGACTCAACAGTGCTTCGCAATGTGGGCGTGCCTCTAGGTCACATGGTGATAGCGATGAAGAGCACATTGAAAGGGCTTGGCAAACTAGTTCTTAACGAGGATGCTATAAATGCCGATTTGGATAATATGTGGAATGTCGTGGCTGAGGCTATCCAGACAATTCTGCGCCGTGAGGGATATGAAAAACCTTATGAAACATTGAAGGCTTTGACCAGAACCAATAGCGTGGTTAATGCTCAAAGCATAGCCGACTTTATTGACACGTTGAAAGTGAGTGATGAGGTGAAGGCTGAGTTGAAGCGTATCACACCACATAGTTATACGGGATATTAAATGATTCAAGATTATATAATCTGAAATCTTTTTTAATAGAAAATTGTTGATAAATTAAAAAGCATTATCTTTGCAGGCGTGATTCTGAAAAGATTTAATACACCATTATAAATTATAAACCTTATTTAAAAATGGCCGCGAGGCTAATCGGTAATTATTATGGAAGAAAACATTGAAAAGAAAGCAAGAAGACCACGTATCGGTGAAATGAGAGCAGCCGATGGAAACGGTGGTAGCGAGAAGTTTGAAAAGGTTAATTATGACCAAGAGCAAGTGGGTCAGAGCGTTTATGCTTCACGACCTTATAATAACACCCGTCAAGGTGGTTACGCTCAAGGTGGATATAATCGTCAAGGAGGTTATGGAAATCGTCAGGGCGGATATAATAACCGTCAAGGCGGAGGCTATGGCAACAATCGTCAAGGAGCTTATAGCAATAATCGCCAAGGCGGCTATGGCAATCGTCAAGGAGGTTACGGTAACAACAGCCGTTACGGCAACAGCTATGACAATGCGGGTGTTGCCGAAGGCGAACAACAAAACGGATATAATCGTCAAGGCGGGTATGGCAACAACCGTCAAAATGGTTATGGTCAACAACGCAGAACTAATAATTTTGGAAATAACAACCGTCAGGGCGGGTATAACAATCGCCAAGGCGGATACAATAATAATCGTCAGGGAGGATATAACAACCGTCAAGGCGGCAAGAAATTCAATAACAATAACGGAGGCGAGAGAATCCAACAAATGCGTTTCACTCCAAGACCTAAGCGTGTGGAGTATGAAATGCCGGAAATCGATCCAAATGCAGCAATCCGCTTGAACAAATTCATGGCAAATGCGGGAGTTTGCTCTCGTCGTGAGGCTGACGAATTGATACAACAAGGTCTTGTTAAGGTGAACGGAATCCCTGTTACCGAACTAGGAACAAAAATCACCCACAGCGATGTTGTGGAATATAACGAAAAGGTGGTTGTGCTTGAAAGCAAGTGCTACATCCTTCTAAACAAGCCGAAAGATTGCGTGACAACCAGCGACGACCCTAACGGACGTAAGACTGTTATGGACTTGGTGAAGGGCGCATGCAATGAGCGTATCTATCCTGTCGGTCGTTTAGACCGCAATACTACTGGTGTGTTGCTTTTGACAAACGACGGTGATTTGGCTTCAAAACTAACGCATCCTAAGTATGTGAAGAAGAAGATTTATCAAGTGTGGGTAGACAAGGCTATTTCAGAAGACGATATGCAACGCATCGCCGATGGAATTGACTTGGATGACGGTCCAATCCATGCAGATGCTATCAGCTACGTGTCGCCAACCGACCGTAAGCAGGCAGGTATCGAAATCCACTCAGGTCGTAACCGTGTAGTGCGTCGTATATTCGAGGCTCTAGGTTATCATGTGGTTAAACTAGATCGTGTTTATTTCGCTGGTTTGACTAAGAAAGACTTGCCACGTGGACGCTGGCGTTATTTGACTCAAGAAGAAGTAAACTTCTTGAAGCAGAATTCATTTGAGTAAACACAAAAATCGAGAAATATTCTAAACTATTATGAGTTTGAAACGAACTAAGATTGTTGATATATTTGATGCCTCGTTGGTGGGACAGCAAGTGTGCGTGAAAGGTTGGGTGCGTACTCGCCGTGGTAATAAAAACGTACAGTTTGTAGCTCTAAATGACGGCTCGACAATCAAAAATATACAAATCGTTGTAGATCTTGCCAATTTCAGCGAAGAAGAGTTGAAGCCCATCACTACTGGCTCTAGCTTGTGCGTTGAGGGCTTATTGGTGGAGTCGCAGGGTAAGGGACAAGCATGTGAAATTCAAGCAGAGAAGATTCATATTTACGGAACTGCCGACCCTGATAGCTACCCTTTGCAAAAGAAGGGACATACAATGGAATTTTTGCGTGATATAGCACATCTTCGTCCACGCACCAATACTTTTGGCGCGGTGTTCCGTATACGTCACAATATGGCTATCGCTATTCACAGATTCTTCCATGAACGCGGATTCTTCTATTTCCATACTCCACTCATCACCGCATCTGACTGCGAGGGAGCTGGACAGATGTTCCAAGTAACTACGATGAACCTTTACGACTTGAAGAAGGATGAGAACGGTTCTATACGTTACGATGGCGATTTCTTTGGGAAACAAGCTAGCTTGACTGTTTCGGGTCAGCTTGAAGGCGAGCTTGCAGCAACAGCGTTAGGTGCTATTTATACATTCGGACCTACTTTCCGTGCCGAAAATTCTAATACACCGCGTCACTTGGCTGAATTTTGGATGATTGAGCCAGAAGTTGCGTTCAACGATATCACCGATAACATGGATTTAGCCGAAGACTTCATTAAGTATTGTGTGAAGTGGGCTCTAGATAACTGTTATGATGATGTCAAGTTCTTGAACGACATGTTTGACAAGGAGCTTATAGAACGTCTGGAAGGTGTGTTGAAACAAGATTTTGTGCGTTTGACTTATACTGAAGGTATCAAGATTCTTGAGGAAGCGGTAGCAGGTGGTCATAAATTTGAGTTCCCTGTATATTGGGGCGTGGATTTGGCATCGGAGCATGAAAGATTCTTGGTGGAAGAACATTTCAAGCGTCCGGTAATCTTGACAGACTATCCAAAAGAGATAAAGGCGTTCTACATGAAGCAGAATGAGGACGGCAAGACCGTGCGTGCTATGGATGTTCTTTTTCCTAAGATTGGAGAGATAATAGGCGGATCGGAACGTGAGGAGAATTACGACAAGCTGGTGCAAAGAATAGAAGAGCTTAATATACCAATGAAGGATATGTGGTGGTATCTTGACACTCGTAAGTTTGGTACGGTGCCTCACTCAGGATTCGGACTAGGCTTTGAGCGGCTATTGTTGTTTGTGACAGGTATGTCTAATATTCGTGATGTGATACCATTCCCACGAACTCCAAATAACGCAGAGTTTTAAAGTTTTTATAATAATCAGTTATGAGAGCGATTCGCACATTTGCGGTCGCTTTCTTTTTTGTATTTATCCCGTTGTTTGCTAGAGTGTGGAAATCGTAGTATTTTTGTGGAGTTAAAAAACGATAGAATGAAAAAAACTTTATTTACGATATTTGCATTGTTGGTTGGTATGCTAGCGTTGGCACGAGGTGGCGTGCAAGAGCGGTATGTACAAGACAATATCATCGTTAGTCTTGTTACGTATTATCCTGGCAGCCTAGAATATGAGTTATATGGTCATGCTGGTATAAAGGTGGATTTTGCCGATGGAAAGGGCATATTTTATAATTACGGAATATTTGATTTCAATGCACCGAATTTTGTGTACCGCTTTATTAAAGGTGAAACAGATTATAAAGTAGCTGGATATAGCACTGAATATATGTTGCGTGGCTATAGTAGGCGAAAAGTGGTGGAGCAAGTGTTGAATTTGTCGCAGGAGCAAGCTAGAATGGCTTATGAATATCTTGCTAACAATGCATTGCCTTGGAATGCTACCTATCGTTATAATTATGTATATGATAATTGCTCTACACGACCACGTGATATAATCGAGCTTGCATCTGGTGGAACGGTTGAATATCCTGCTATGCGTGATACCGTCACTTTTCGTGAGATGATGCATCGTTACAATGCCAATTATTCTTGGTCGCAATTCGGCATAGACATCTCTCTGGGCACCGGACTGGATAAGACATTGACTTATCGAGAACAAATGTTTGTACCTATGGCGCTAATGGAGGCTTGTGCAGGAGCTACAATTGTGCGTGATGGAGAGCGTGTGCCACTTGTTGCCGAAACCAAGGTGCTTAACGAAGGTGATGAAGATGGTGATATTTTACCGCCTACACCTTGGTTCTTGACGCCTTTATTTTTGTTTGGCATTATGCTCCTTGTCGTCATATTGTTTACATGCAGGGATGTGAAACGTGGTAAAGTGACTCGTTGGCTGGACTCGCTGATGTATGGCGTGATGTCGATTGAGGGGCTTGTGTTGTATTTCTTAATATTCGTTTCTACGCATGAAGCAACATCGCCTAACTGGAACGGAGTGTGGATGAACCCATTTTATTTGTTGCCTGCGGTACTTATTTGGATAAAATCGGCAAAAACACTTCTTTATTGCTACCATTTTGTTAACTTTGTGGTGCTAATTGCGTTGTTACTAGGATGGTATTGGATTCCGCAGGTTTCGAATGCTGCGTTTTTCCCTTTAATACTATGTTCTGCGCTACGTTCAGCAAATTATATTTTAATTCATAGAAAAAGAGCAAATGCAAAATAAAAGGCAAAGAAACCGGTTAATCACATCAATACTTGCAACGATGGTGGCTCTCTCTGCCGTGTCGCAAACGCCAGAAGGAGGCGGTCGCCCTCAGTTGGTGGTGGAGATTCTTATAGACCAGTTGCGTAGCGATTACTTGGAATTGTTGCAGAACCATTTCGGTGAAAATGGCTTTAACAGATTGAAGCGTGACGGCGCATATTTTGAGAGTGTGGAGTTCAATGTCGACAATGTTGATATAGTGTCGGGGACGGCATTGTTGATGACTGGTACATACCCTAATATTAATGGATTGCCTAGTGCTACTGTATATGATGCACAGAAACGCTTGGGGCAGAAAATTTTGCTTGATGCTAGTAAGAGTAGTGCAAATGAAGTACTTTCGCCTAGCGTTCTGAAAGTGTCGACAGTAAGCGATGAACTGAGGGTTAATAGTAACGGACTTGGATATGTCTATTCAATAGCTCCAGATGCGCAACAGTCCATATTGATGGCTGGACATGCTGGAAATGCGGCTTTCTGGATAAATGATGTTAACGGAAAATGGGTTACGTCATCGTTCTATTCCGATTATTCTCCACAACTAATTTCTGTAAAGAATTATAGTGCTCCATTGTCGTCGAGAATCGACACGATGTCGTGGACTCCATCGATAGCTCTAGCCGGTTACCCGGAGATAGCTACACATAGAAAATTCTATCCATTCAGATATGTCTTCCCGCCTTCAAGAAAGGATCGCTATACGAATTATAAAAAATCGGCTCTTGTAAATGAAGAGGTTACATCGGTTGCCATAGATTTTCTTAGCACTCTGAAATTGGGCACTCGAGGAGAAACCGATATGCTGAATATCGCTTATACGGCAGCTCCCTATAGTGATGAGGCTGGTGACGGAAGCGTGGAATTGCAAGATACTTATCTTCGCCTTGACCGCCAGCTTGGTCGTTTGTTTGATGCAATAGAGAAGAGCGTAGGACTTAGAAATACGCTTGTTTTCGTGTCGTCAACAGGCTATTTTGAAGACAATAGCAAAGTTGATTCTAGGTTTAAGATACCTTCGGGAGAGTTTAAGCCTTCGAAGGCAAAATCGCTTTTGAATTTGTATTTAATGGCGATTTATGGAAATGCTCAATGGGTTGATAACTATTACAACGGCAGTTTCTTCCTTAACAGGAAACTTATAAAAGAGAAAAATGTAGATTTAAGAGAAATACGTGAGAAGTCTAGCGATTTCTTACGCCGAATGAGCGGTGTGTCTGAGGCATATTCGTTGGATGAGGTTCTGGGTAATCCTCATGGCGATGCTGAGAAACGCATGCACAACGGTATAGTCATGGATTATGCTGGTGATGTGTTGGTTAAGGTGATGCCAGGATGGAGTGTTGTGGAAAACGAGCAGACACAAACTCAGACTGTGAAGCAAGTGCGTTCTAGCGTGGTGGGAACACCTGCATTCTTCTTGCATCCCTCGATTAAACCACAAAAGATTAACACTCCTATAGATGCGGCATTGCTTGCTCCGACCGTGTCACGGTTGTTGAGAATACGCTCACCGAACGCAGCAATGTCTAAACCATATATCTTTTGAAATTTCAAAAGGGGGGTGAGAGTGTAAAACAACAATAATTATAATTTCTGATAAAAATAAAAACAATATATAAATGGGATTTGTAGATTTTCTAAAATCGGTATTTGGAAGTAAGTCCGACCGTGACTTGCGAGAGATTAGACCTGTCCTTGATAGCATATTGGCTATATATCCAGAAATGGAGAAACTTAGCCATGATGAATTGCGTGCCAAGATAGACGAGGTGAAAGCTCAATTGCGTGAGAGCGTTAAAGAAAAGCGTGACCGAGTGGCTGCATTGAAAGAGGAAGTGGAAACACTGGATTATGAAAAGCGTGAGCCGCTATGGGAAGAAATCGACAAGTTGAACAAGGAGATACTTGAAGATTTGGAGGTCGAGTTAAAGAAGGTGCTTCCATTGGTGTTTGCAGTGGTGAAAGATACAGCTCGTCGCTTCAAGGAAAATGAAACTATTGAAGTGACAGCAACACAATTTGACCGTGACTTAGCTGCTCAAGGAAAGGACTTTATCACTATTGAAGGCGATAAGGCTATTTATAAGAATCACTGGGTTGCTGGAGGAAATGAGGTTACATGGAATATGGTTCATTACGATGTTCAGCTCATAGGTGGTATCGTGCTTAATGATAACGGTAATGGGAAGGACAGTAAAGGTAAAATTGCCGAAATGGCTACAGGTGAGGGTAAGACCCTTGTGGCTACACTGCCAGTGTTCTTGAATGCGTTGACTGGAAACGGTGTTCACGTGGTGACTGTGAACGACTATTTGGCGAAACGTGACTCGGAATGGATGGGACCATTATATATGTTCCACGGTTTGTCGGT
>CAZSHA010000083.1:0-7959 GCA_964606575.1 uncultured Muribaculaceae bacterium
TGCAATACATCCTAACACAACCCGTACTTTGACGTCGTTTGATGATTTCTCACATTGTAACTGCCATAATCTATTTGAAAATTAATGGTTGGGTATTATTAATTAGTTATTTATAATACTAGGACGATGAAACTACATTGAATCTCCTCGTCCTAGCGTTTTTTATGCAATGTTTTAGAAATAGCTAGGATTATTCTGCTACTTCCTCTTCTTTAGCTTCCTCAGTGGCTGGAGCTTCTGCCTCAGCTGATTTGCGACGAGCTACACGAGTACGCTTTGCCTTAGGAGCTGCTGGAGCTTCTGCCTCAGCATCCTTAGTGTCGATTTTCTCAACTTTGCGTTCCTCGATACCTTCAGCCATAGCTTCGCACACAGTAGAAAGAATTAGCTCGATTGACTTAGATGCGTCATCGTTAGCTGGGATAGCGAAATCTACTACTGTTGGGTCAGAATTGGTATCAACGATACCGAATACTGGAATACCAAGGCGATTTGCTTCAGCTACAGCGATATGCTCTTTCATCACGTCAACAACGAATAGAGCAGATGGTAGACGGTTCAAGTCAGCGATTGAGCCAAGGTTCTTTTCTAGCTTAGCGCGTTGGCGAGAGATTTGTAACTTTTCACGCTTTGACAAGTTGTCGAAAGTACCGTCTTTAGTCATCTTGTCGATAGAAGCCATCTTCTTTACAGCCTTGCGGATAGTAGGGAAGTTAGTAAGCATACCGCCTGGCCAACGTTCGATAACGTAAGGCATGTTTACTGATAGAGCTTTGTCAGCAATAACTTGTTTAGCTTGCTTCTTTGTAGCTACGAAAAGCACTTTCTTACCAGCTTTAGCTATGTTTTTAAGCGCTGCTGCAGCTTCAGCTAGTTTAGCGCTAGTTTTGTATAGGTCAATGATGTGGATACCATTGCGCTCCATGAAAATGTAAGGAGCCATTGCAGGATTCCATTTACGTTTTAGGTGTCCGAAGTGACATCCTGCTTCTAATAATTGTTCAAATGTTGGAGTTGCCATTTTGTTTTTTCTTTTTTTGTTTACATTCAACTTAATTCAATCATGCCGTAGCCCTTATGGGGATCGGCACGATTTGGATACTAAACACTAATATTCTGTTTTCAGCAAAATAATAAAAATGATTAACGTTTGCTGAATTGGAATCTCTTACGAGCTTTAGGTTGACCTGGTTTCTTACGTTCAACAGCACGTGGATCACGTGTAACGAATCCTGCTGCACGAAGAGCTGCCTTGTCATCAGCGTTGATTTTTACTAGTGCGCGAGCTATACCTAGACGAAGAGCTTCAGCTTGTCCTTTATAACCGCCACCGCATAGATTTACTTTGATATCATATTTACCAACTACATCAAGAAGAGCTAGAGGTTGCTTAACGATGAATTGAAGAATTGAAGATGGGAAATATGTCTCAAGTGAGCGCTTGTTAATAGTTATCTCGCCTTTACCTTCTGTTACGAATACGCGAGCTATAGCCGCTTTACGGCGTCCTACTGCATTAATTTGTTCCATACTTCAATCTTATTTAAGTTTGTTGATATCGATTACTTTTGGGTTTTGAGCTTCGTGTGGGTGTTCTGAACCATTATACACGTGTACATTCTTGATTAGTTGTGCTCCTAGACGATTTTTAGGAAGCATTCCCTTAAGAACTTTGATGAACAATGGATTGATACCTGCTTTTAGCTTGTACTTTTCTGCTTTCATCTTCAAGATAGCAGGAGTAGCTTCGCGTTGTCCACCGGGATAACCTGTATATGAATAGTATATACGGTTGTTCCATTTGTTTCCTGTTAGAACTACTTTGTCTGCGTTGATGATGATTACATTGTCTCCGCAATCTACATGAGGAGTATAACATGGTTTATATTTACCACGTACGATTTTAGCAACCTTTGCACAAAGGCGACCCAAAACTTGGTCGGTAGCATCAACTACTACCCATTCTTTTTGTGCGTTTTCAGCCTTAACTGAAATTGTCTTGTAACTTAAAGTATCCACTTTTTAAATTCCTGATTAATAGTTAATTAAATTACCTCGTAACACAAAATCAAACTCGGCCAAAAGTTCCCTTGTGCCCGTAAGTGCTTAATAATTTGGAAATAATCGGTCTGCAAAAGTACAAAAAATATTTTAATTGACAATGATTTATGTGTATTTTCTCATAAATTAAAAGCAAGACGTGACTTCACAAAGTCACGTCTTGCTTTTAATATGTAATGAAAATGGTAACGGATTTATTCCACTTCACGACCTTCCACTATAGCTTCGGTGTCACGTGCGATAAGGTATTCCTCGTCAGTAGGAATCACCACCACTTTAACTTTCGATGCTGGACTACTTATTACGGCTTCCTTGCCTCTGATTGTGGCATTTAGTTCGTTGTCAAGCTCAACTCCCATGAAGGCAAGCGGACGGCACACGTGTTCACGAACGCCCACTTGGTTTTCGCCAACACCGCCAGTGAATACGATGATGTCAACGCCTCCCATTTCGGCGGCGTATGCCCCAACATATTTAAGAATACGTTGCTCATACATGTCAAGTCCTAGTTTCGCGCGTTCGTTGCCAGCGTTCACAGCCGCTTCTATCTCTCTCATGTCCGACGATATACCCGAAACTCCCGCTATTCCGCTTTGCTTGTTGATGATAGCTTGAAGGTCTTTTGCCGACAGATTGTGCTTCTCCATGATGAACGTCAACGCTCCTGGATCAACGTCGCCCACACGAGTACCCATCATTAGCCCCTCGGTAGGAGTTAGACCCATTGATGTGTCTACGCTTTTGCCGTGGTCGATAGCTGTGATGCTGCCACCGTTGCCCACGTGGCATGTGATAATCTTTTGGTCTTCATATTTTACGCCAAGGAATTCGCAAACACGCTTTGACACGTAGCGGTGGCTAGTTCCGTGGAAACCGTAACGACGCACGCCGTCTTCCTCGTAGAATTTGTAAGGAAGGGCATACATGTATGATTTAGCTGGCATCGTTTGGTGGAAAGCTGTGTCGAACACGCCCACTTGAGGCACGTTAGGCAAGATGCTTGATATAGCATCGATGCCCGCAATATTCACAGGATTGTGTAGCGGAGCAATGTCGTAACATTCTTTCACTTTAGCTATCACTTCATCGGTGATAAGCACGCTCTTGTTGAATTTCTCTCCGCCGTGAACCACACGATGACCCACTGCGTCTATTTCGTCGAAGCTCTTTATGCATCCATATTCTTCGCCAGTTATGGTGTCAAGTATGGCTTTGATTGCTCCGTTGTGGTCGGTGATGTCAAGTTCTACTATTTTCTTGTTTCCGTCGGCTAGCTTGAATTTTATGAATGCGTCAGGCAAGCCTATTTTCTCAACTCCTCCCTCGGCTAGCACTTTGTTAGCCTTTATCTCGATAAGTTTATATTTTACTGAACTGCTTCCGCAGTTTAGGACAAGTATATTCATGTTTTTGTTGCTATATATAATAAGGTGTTAGTTGTTTTCGGTTTCCTTTTGTGCGATAGCTTGGTTGCAGGTGATGATAAGGGTCTTGTATATATCCTCTGGGCTGCAACCTCGTGAAAGGTCGTTCACTGGTTTTGCCAAACCTTGTAGGATAGGGCCTACGGCTTGAGCGTTGCCTATGCGTTGCACCAGCTTGTAGGCGATGTTGCCCACTTCTAGGTTAGGGAACACAAGCACATTGGCTTTTCCTGCCACTGGGCTGCCCGGAGCTTTGCTGAATCCCACCGATGGCACGATCGCCGCATCGGCTTGCAACTCACCGTCTATTATGATGCTTGGATTCATCTCTTTAGCTATTCTGGTAGCTTCCACCACTTTGTCCACCACTTCGTGCGATGCGCTACCCTTAGTTGAGAAGCTTAGCATTGCCACCACTGGGTCTAGCTTTGCAACTGCCTTTGCCGTTTGTGCTGTAGAAACAGCTATTTGAGCTAGCTCGTTGGCGTTAGGTGACGGAATCACTGCGCAGTCGCCAAATACTAGTATACCGCCAGTTCCGTAAGGCGAACCAGCAGGAAGCAACATGACGAAAGCTCCCGAAACCACGTTTATGCCGGGAGCGGTCTTGATCACTTGGAATGCGGCACGCAGCACGTTGCCAGTAGTGTTTTGAGCTCCAGCTACTTGTCCGTCAGCCTCACCGGCCTTGATGAGCAGGCAGCCTAGATATAGAGGATCTTTTGCGGTCTTGCGGGCTTTCTCCATGTCGATACCCTTGCTCTTACGTAACTCATAGAACATTTCGGCATATTTCTCGATGCCGGCATCGTCGGTGTTATCCACGATGCGAGCTTTGTCGATGTGCGTCAAGTTGAGTTCTGCGGCTTTAGCCGTTATCTCTTCAGGCTTGCCTATAAGGATTATGTCGGCAATATTGTCGGCTAAGACTTGATTGGCAGCTTGAAGCGTACGAATCTCAGTACTTTCTGGTAGGACTATGCGTTGCTTGTTGGCGATAGCCCTCTCTTTAAGTTCTTTAAAAAGGTCAATCATAATACTAAAAGTAAATTTACTACAAATTTACAATAAATTCCTATGAAAGTATATAAATAATGTGATTTTTTGGGCTAAAATATTGTATAAATATAAATAATGTGTTTATTTCGCAATTGTGAATAATCTATATCATTAAGAAACGCTGTTATGTCAAAATTGAAATATACGATAGAATTTGAGATGAAGGGAACGCCCACATCGCTTTTGTGGGTCTATTTGACAACGCCTAGCGGGCTGAAACAATGGTTCGCCGACGAAGTTAAACAGGATGGCAAGATGTTTGTCTTTTATTGGGACGGTTATCCCAGCGAGGCGGTCTTGTTGTCGTCGAGAGTGGGCGAGAAGGCGAAGTATCGCTGGCTAGAGGAGGACGACAAGTCTTATTTTGAATTTAAGATTACGGTTTCTGAACTCACTGGCAACACGCAATTGGTGGTGACCGATTTTGCCGAGCCTAGTGAGGAGGAGGGAGCGAAGGCGTTGTGGACCAAGCAGGTGAAGACTTTGAAGCGTCTGCTGGGGTGCTGATTGGAAACTCTATTTTTTTATGACGATTAAATTTCTTAATTTTGTGCCTTTGAAATTCTAAGGTACTCCTATAAATGTTTTGTTCAGTTTTTGGGAAATTCCTAGAATGACGAGCCTCATAGAGGTGTATTTGTAAATATTTAAAAATTGGGGAGTCTGATTAATTTCCCTTAAAAGTTTGATTAGATGCTAAGGGTAAAGAGGCTATATTTATTTATACTTCAAACTTTTTTGCCATTGTTCTTCATGACGTTTTTCATCTGCTTGTTCATCGTGCTGATGCAATTCTTGTGGAGATACATAGATGACATGGTGGGTAAGGGGCTTGATGTGGCGGTGATAGCCGAGTTGTTCTGTTATGCGGCGCTCACTATGGTGCCGTTGGCATTACCGTTGTCTATATTGTTAGCATCGTTGATGGTGTTCGGCAATCTGGGTGAGCATTTCGAGCTTACGGCTATGAAGGCTTCGGGCGTGTCGTTGCTCAAGGTGATGAGTCCTCTGATTGTGTTGATTTGCTGTGTTTCGGTGGGGGCGTTCTTCTTCCAGAACGACGTGTTGCCCAAGGCTCAAGTGAAGATGTGGACGTTGCTCTTCTCTATGCGGCAGAAGTCGCCTGAGCTGGAAATCCCCGAAGGTGCTTTCTACGACCAGATCGATGGTTATAATCTCTATGTGCGCTCCAAGGACAAGGAAACTGGAATGCTCTACAACATGATGATATACGACGTGTCTAAAGGGTACGGATATGCCAATGTGATAGTTGCCGATTCGGGGAAATTGAGTTTTACCGAGGATAAGAAGCATCTGTTCTTGAAGTTGCACGATGGCGAGTCCTTCGAGGACTTGAAAGACGATAGGACTATGGCTAATAGGGGTGGTGCTTTGTATCGTCGTGAAACGTTCAAGGAAAAAGAGATAATGATACCGTTCGATGCCAACTTCAACCGTATGGATGATAATTCCATGCGTTCGCAGTATGTGGGCAAGAATCTTGTTGAGTTGCAGCACACCATCGACTCTGTCAACGTTAAAGTGGATTCGGTGGGCGATGCCATTGCCCGCCAGTTTCTGTTAGAGCCTATGTGCGGCATGCCTTTGAGGCGTAAGGTGATGGAGAATGGTGAGGCTGTGGTGAAGATGGTTAAGCCTGTGGCTATGCCTAAGCCTGTAAACCTTGATTCGTTTTTCTATGCCACATCGCTCGACGAACGCAAGACTATAGTTGAGCGGGCTAGAAGCAGGGCTGCGAGCATTAAGCAAGATTACGAGTTCCGAGGTTACACTATGGCTGACAACAAACTCACTATAAGGCGGCATCAGATAGAGATGCAGAAGAAGTTCACGCTTTCGTTCGCATGCTTGGTGTTCTTTTTCATAGGCGCTCCGCTCGGGGCTATTATTCGTAAGGGAGGTCTAGGTGTGCCTATCGTGATTTCGGTGTTCCTGTTCATCGTTTACTATATATTCGACAACATGGGATATAAGATGGCTCGTGACGGTAGATGGGAAGTGTGGCGTGGCATGTGGCTTAGCTCGGCTGTGCTGCTTCCGCTCGGCGTGTTCTTCACCTATAAGGCTGTTAACGATTCGGCTGTGTTCAACCCCGATTCTTATTTGAATTTCTTCAAGCGGATAATAGGTCAGCACCAAGTCCGTCACATTGTGATGAAAGAACTGGTTATCGACGACGTTGTGCCTGAGGTGGCTCGTGCCAAAGTGGAGTCGCTCAAAGCTGAGTGCGTGGCGTTCTTGGGTAAATATAGGAAACGTCAATCCTACTTGAGGTATTGGTTGCAAGGATATAAGGCTGAAGATAGAGCCAGAGTGTCAGAGAAAATAGAGGAGTTGGCGGCATACTTGGAAAACTCGCAAGCGCAATTGGTTATCAACAAGGCTACCGACTTGCCTGTTTTGCGTAACCTGCTCATTTATCAACCTGCTAGAAATGCTAAGTTGGGATGGGTGTTTGCGGTATTGTTGCCTATAGGATTCCCGGTCTATTTGGTGGGCTTGCGTTATCAGAAGATGTTCAGGCAAGAGGTGAAATTGGCTAAAAAGGTGTGCGGCGAGCTAGAAAATATGCTTTGACGGCTAGCCCTTGTTTGCTGTTGCTTCAATTTGTCCAAGATGGATTTTGGTTGCCTATGTAATATGTTGATAATCAGCAAGATATGAAATTAAAAAATACTATAAAAAACATGTCGAAAAAGTTGCGTAATTAAATAGAAATTCGTAACTTTATGATTGTAAATCAGAGGGTTAACATAGGCTTTGAAGCCTAAATTTGAAATTATTGCAAAAAACAGTTCACAAAAGAACGCCATTTGTTAAATAATTCCTATCTTTGTGCCGTTACATAGTGTAACATGACATATTAGGAAGACGTTTAGCATATTCTGCTTAGAAAATCTGGACAATTTTCAGACAGTAGGAATTGAAGGGCGTTCTCCTTTGGTGTAAGTATATGTACTTCTTGTATATACATATATAGCCAAAGGTGTGAACTGTTTTTTGTTTATCCACTGTCGGGCAGTCCAGAGCCTTCTAAGGGATGACACTAAAAGGGTTCACGCCTTTCTTTTATGCCCTAACATAAACCATTTATTGAAAACCCGCATCGCCCCGAACCTCAGCCATGCAATAAAACAAGAAATATGCTATCAAAACAATGAATTCAAAACATTTAATGGTCTGAAAGACCTACTATATGAATCCCCGGTGGTTTGAAAACCACCGGGGATGGAGCAGAATACAAAGAAAGTATGGTCTGAAAAGACCAACTATATGAATAACCGGTGGTTTTCAAACCACCGGAGGAGGTGGAGATAAGTAAAAAATGTGTCTGAAAGACACGAAATAGTCTTTGTTCCCGTCTTTACAGACGGTTTCTTTCGCATCACCTACT
>CAZSHA010000084.1:0-7402 GCA_964606575.1 uncultured Muribaculaceae bacterium
CATTTGCAAATTTATAAAATTATGAATCAGTTGCCAACTGCTGATTCGCATAAATTATTTTCTTTATAATTACTGTAGTTCTACACTTATAACTTTCTGCCTCACCACTCCATTCATAACACACTCGTTATAATATTTCGTCATATATCTTGTTCCGCTTTCAAGCTCTATCCAGTAATACCACCGGTCGGTAACCACAGGGACAGATATATTTTCCAAGATTTGAGAATTTGCTCCGGCTTTTTCAGCCAAATCGGCTGCAACCGAAATCAACTGTTTTTCATCATATTTCGTATCCACAACCACATTTGCCAATGCCGCTAAATCAGAATTATCAAAACTACATATTTCAACTTTTGATGTCACTTCCGCATCTATTTGAATATTAGGAGCCACAATTATGCTTTTCTTCAGATTTCCTTTATACTCCATTCCCGAAACCATTACAACACCATTCAGTTCAAACAGCGACAATACAGGCTCCATATCCTTATAGACCAATTCCTTGGACACAAGCATATTTCTCACAGAATTCAACATCTGCGACATCTTAGCCAAATCATTTTCCGTAGCCTCAGGATGTTCTTGTTTATACTTATTCAACTGCACCTCTAACACAGCATCTACCATACCCGACGACTTTAATTGATCCAGTACGTCGTCAATATTATATATATCCTTTACCGACCCATAAAAATCCGTTTGCAATTCTATAGGAATAGTATCAGTTTTTTCTACTATCGATTTATAGCTTTCAGCCATACCGGTTTTATCCACTATCCTATCTTTAACCGAAGGATTACACCTGAATATCAAATCTCCATTCTGTAACGTATCCACAAGGCTCAGCAACACCATCTGCCGATTAGCCGAAATACAAACAGTATCACCATTACTTATCTCATACTCTGCTGAAAGAATTTCATACTTGGCGTTATCTCCTAATCCCCAATTATTATAAATAGAGACAACACTATCTTTGGGATTCTGCGCCAAGGACATTGAAGCTCCGAACAACACCGTTAAAATCACTGCGAACAATATCTTCATAACAATTCAGCTTAAAATTTTCTCAAAACATAGTCTTATGCTCTTACAAATATACTCACATTTTCGTTAAGAACAAAAACAAACGGCAAAAAGGCACTAAGTCTCAAACTTAGTGCCTTTTTGTAGCCCATAGCAGAATCGAACTGCTCTTTCAAGAATGAAAATCTTGCGTCCTAACCGATAGACGAATGGGCCAATTGCGATGCCTTATAAAAGCGAGTGCAAATATAGACACTTTTTTCTAATCCTCCAAACATTCAAGCCACAAAAGTGAAAATCATAACGATTTTTTTGCAAATTCGGCTTGTACACCTCGCCTTTTTTTACGAATATTGCATAAAAAACAAACGATAACGCAACTTGAACAGAAAGATGCTAGAAAAACTCAACGGCATAGTGCTTCACGTGCTAAGATACTCCGACAAGAACTCTATAGCACACATCCTCACCGACAAGAGAGGGCGTATGTCGTTTATGCTACCCCAAGGAGCAACCAAGGGAGCTAGAATGAGGAACGCAATGTTCATGCCGCTGTCCATAATCGAGTTTGAAGCCAAGGTGCTTCCCGGACGAGATCTGCACACCTTTCGTGATGCAAGAAGCATCGCATCATTATCGAAACTGTATTCCGACCCATCTAAAAACGCTATAGCCTTATTCATTAGCGAACTGCTCACACGCTCTATTCAAGAAAGCGAGGAAAACATGCCGCTATTCCGATTTATAGAGGCTTCTATCTTAATATTAAACGAAATGGAAGCCGGGATAGCCAACTTCCATATATGGTTTTTATATAATCTCGGAGCATTCTTAGGCATACAACCCGACGTGGAGTCGTATCGTGAAGGCTACTGGTTCGACATGGCTAACGGCATCTTCACATGCGAACGCCCGCTACACACGCACCTGCTTTCACCGAAAGACGCTCCAGTAATATTACTTCTGGCACGCATGACATCACGCAACCTGCATCATTTCCGCTTCAGCCGCACTCAACGCGGAGAAATTCTCGATATTGCCCTGAACTATTACCGATTGCACAATTCAATGCTAGGCACTTTACGGTCGCCCGACATATTGAAGCAGCTATTTATCTAGCCAAGGCAGTAATTTACAAAACGTCACCAGCTTCCACCAGCACCGCCGCCGCCGAACGAACCGCCGCCGAAACCACCGAAACCACCGAAGCCGCCTCCTCCGAACGAGCCGCCCGAATGTCCCGATGAACGACCACCGCCAAGCATACTGCCTAACAGTATCGCCGTAGCTACATCACTACCTCTACGACCTCCTCCGAAGGTTCCAGAATTGCCGTCACGGTCGTTGTTGTTGTTCTTGTTGTCCCTATCTATTAGGAAAAATATCACACAAAGAATAACCAACCCGCCTATGGCTAACAAGAAGCCTTTCATCATAGCACCCAAGTCTTCATTTTGGTACTCTTCAATGGAATATTCTTTAGCCAATACAGGCAATATCACATTCAACGCCTTGACGACACCCGCATAATAATCATTACGCTTAAATTCAGGTATCATCTCGTTGTTTATGATACGGCTACATGCGGCATCGGGTAAAACGCCCTCCACGCCATAGCCAGTGGCTATGAACGCCTGTCCTTTCGTTTCGGTCTTAGGCTTCACCAATATAACCACGCCATTATTCAATTCTTTCCCGCCTACGCCCCATTTCTCGCCTATCTCGTAAGCGAACTGAGCCGCATCCATCCCAGCCAAGTCGTTCACAGTGACAATCGTCACCTGATTGGATGTTTTCTTTGCGAATCTAGCCAAAGAATCCTCAAGCACTGCCGCCTGTTGTGGCGAGAAGATTCCAGCCAAGTCGTTCACCAGCCTTGGAGGATTTGGCTTATCTGGCACTTGTGCCGATAGCATGGTCGACATGCCAAGCACAAATGCCACAAGCAGCATCCACACTTTCTTATTCTGATTCATAAGATATTTCATTACTCAATTCATTCACGTCATCTTTTTGATAAGGGAAATATTCCGACAACCGCTCCCCTATCAATGAGATAACCTCACTCAATCCGTCAGCCGGACTGCCATCCCTTAGATAGCCAGCCAACAAATCTTTTTCTTGCTCCCAGAAACCCGAACCAACTTTAACATTGATTCCATCATCGCCTATTATCGCAAACTTACGTGACTTATATGCGACATAAATAAGCACACCATTTCTTGCCTCGGTAGCATACATGCCCAACTTGTTGAACACTTCGATAGCCCTCAGATACGGATCACCGCTCTTACACGTAGGCTCTACATGCACCCGAATCTCACCCGATGTGAGTTTTTCGGCATCCGCTATGGCATCCACCACACGCTTTTGGGCTTCCTTACTTAGGAATGATTCTAACGCCATTTTTTTCAGAAATTTACTTCCGGAGCTTTTTCTGTGCCCTCTTGTGCCTCAAAATATCCCTTTTTCTCAAATCCGAAGATGCCAGCAAAAATATTGTTAGGGAACTTGCGAATGTTAGTATTATACACCTTCGCTGTTTCATTGAACTTTTGACGTTCTACAGTGATACGGTTTTCTGTACCTTCCAACTGCGCTTGCAAATCACGGAAATTCTCATTAGCCTTCAAATCGGGATAATTCTCGGTAAGCATCAGCAGTCTGCCGATTGCTTGTTGGAAATCGCCTTGAGCAGCTTGATATTTCTTTATATTCTCTTCGCTCAAGTCGTCCAAATCCACCGACATTTGAGTAGCTTTCGCACGTGCTTCCACCACACCCTGCAATGTTTCGCTCTCATGCTTAGCATAGCCCTTCACGGTGTTAACAAGATTAGGTATCAAGTCGGCTCTGCGTTGATAAACGTTCTCCACCTGAGCCCATGCCTTGCTCACGCTCTCATCTTGTTCTACCATACCATTATAAGTGCCTTTCACCCATCCAAATAGGGCAATAACAACAACCGCAATTACTGCGATTACGATAAACGTTTTCTTCATAATTCTTTCTGTTTATTTGTTCTTATTAATAATATTCTGTCTTCAGTCGTGTAAAGTTACATATATTTTTGTCGCTATCACAAAACGTAAACAGCATTTAACCTTACATGCTTCAATTTACACCACTAAGATAGCACATCTCCAACAAGCAACAAGTAAAATTGCAAATTTGCAACCAAAACCCGCATCACATTTGCCCAAATCATAGAAATATTGTAATTTTGCTCATGTTATCATGCGAAATGAAGCAGATAACGCAATGCCTTTGTAGTTCAATGGATAGAACAAATCTCTCCTAAAGATTAGATTCGGGTTCGATTCCCGACGGAGGTACTCGGAACTGAAAACCAAACCCTACGACGCTAGCAACCACGTCTGTAGGGTTTTCTCATCTAAGGACATGACTCCAACAAGCCACTGCATTCTCTTTAAAAACTCTATAAATCTTCACCAAAGTGCAACTTTCCCACAAGCACCCAAACCAAGTGTAGCCGTAGCTATACCTAGGGCTTTAAAAATATTTCTAAAAAGATACAACTTATAGGCAGAACTACACTTTTCGCATATTCTGAAAGCGGAAAGAAAAGCTACAAGACAAAACAAATAGGATTCGCTATCAACAACAACCTACAGATAGGAATCTTGTACAATTTCTAAAAGAATCTATTTCTAAAGGTATATTTACAATTACGGCAGAAATTAAAAAGGTGGAGGTTCTCGTCACAAGAACCTCCACCTAAAATTATAGTATCAAGAGTAAAAATTATTTTGCAGCCTTCTTTGCTTGACGAGCTGTCATCACCGAAGCTACAGGAGCTGCGATGAACAACGAAGCAAATGTACCGAAGATAACACCAAGTGACATTGCGAATACGAAGCTACGGATTGTTTCTCCACCTAAAACGAAGATACAAACCAATACCAACAATGTACTCAAAGATGTCATTGTCGTACGAGCCAATGTGCTGTTAAGAGCATGGTTGAATGTTGTCAACGGATCTTGTTTTGGATATAGCGTGCGAGTTTCACGTACACGGTCGAATACAACCACAGTATCGTTAACCTGATAACCAATCACAGTCAAGATAGCAGCTATAAAGTTCTGGTCAATTTCCATAGAGAATGGGAACATTCCATACAAGCCATAGAAACCTATAATCAAGAACGCTGTAAATGCTACCGCACACAAAGCACCTACTGAGAACGCAACGTTGCGGAAACGTATCAATATGTAAAGTGCCATAGCGATCAATGAGAAGAATACAGCCCAACATGCTTCACGTGTCATGTCGCTTGCTATACTTGGTCCCACCTTTTCACTCGATGTGATACCTTGTGTTTCGTCAGATACGCTGAAGTGTTCGTAATCCATTCCGTTAAGCTCCGATTTCAAGCCTTCATATAGCTTTCTTGAGATTTCCTCATCTACGCCATCTTCAGTTGAAGCAATCTTATAGTTGGTAGAAATACGCACTTTAGTGTCATTATCGATAGTGATAACGCTCACGTTAGCTTCTGGGAACAATGGTACAAGTTTCGCTTTCAAATCTTCAGTGCTTACCGGTTGAGCAAATTGCACTACATAGTTGCGACCACCCGAGAAGTCGATACCCGGACTTAGACGACGAACGCCTAGAAGCACGCCAATTGCTACTATTAGGACAGCAACCACCATCCAAACCTTAGAGCGAACACCTATAAAGTTGAAGTTAACGTTCTCCATCATGTGACGAGTCATAGAAGTTGTGAATGTCACGTTAGGAGCATTCTTGCGGTTAACGATAGCTTCCATCACGATGCGAGTCACAAACACAGCTGTGAAGAATGAGCAAACGATACCTATAATCAATGTGGTTGCGAATCCTTTGATAGGACCAGAACCATTAACCAATAGAATCAACGCTGTGATAACAGAAGTCAAGTTTGAGTCGAATATCGCAGAGAATGCGTTGCTGTAACCGTCAGCCACAGCAGCCTTCAAGCCCTTGCCTGCACGAAGCTCTTCCTTAGAGCGTTCGAAGATAAGCACGTTAGCATCCACCGCCATACCCATAGACAATACGATACCGGCAATACCTGGCAATGTCAACACTGCTTGGATTGAAGCAAGAATACCCAATGTGAAGAACAAGTTGAACACCAAACCAAGATTAGCAATCAAACCAGGAACCCAGCCATAAATTGCAACCATGAAAATCATCAATAGCACAAGAGCCACGATAAATGAGATGAAACCAGCCTCTATAGCTTCTTGACCTAGAGAAGGACCGATAACGCTCAAGCTTTCCACGTTAACACGAGCAACCATCTTACCGCTCTTCAACACGTTAGCCAAGTCTTTCGCTTCTTCTACCGAGAAACTACCAGTGATTTGAGAGCGACCGCCTTCGATTACGCTGTTTACGTTAGGATAAGAGTAAACTTGGTCATCAAGAACGATAGCGATAGCCTTGTTCAAGTTTTGTTGAGTTACACGAGCCCATTGACGTGAACCTTCATCGTTCATTGTCATTGAAACCACGTTACCTTGCATATTATCAAATTCGCTAGTTGCATCAGTCACAACGTCACCAGTCAACACCGGATTGCCTTGAACAGTCTTTAATGCTACTAGTTCGAAATATTGACCTCTTTCATCAATAGCCTTAACGCCCCAACGAGCTTTCAAGTTGGTAGGAAGCACACGTGCAGCCTCTGGCGAGTTCATTATAGCATTAACAGCCGCAGTATCACCCACCGCTACAACACCTATAGCAGCTCCGCCACGACCTTGCACGCTCCAAAGCATTTCAGCTAAGCTCTTTTTAGGAGTAACCTTAACTGTGCTATCGGTAGCTACCGTGTCTGCCGCAGCTACGCTTGCAGCCGCATTGCTCAATGAGCTAAGCGCACCTTGCAAATCGTTGATATTGTAAGTTTCGTAGAACTCTAGGTTTGCAGTACCCTTCAACAACTTAATCACACGTTCTGGCTCTTTCACGCCCGGAAGTTCCAATAGGATACGTCCTGTGCTTTCTAGTTTCTGGATATTTGGAGAAACCACGCCGAAACGGTCGATACGAGTACGAAGCACGTTATATGAGTTGTCTACCATCGCATCAACTTCGTCCTTTAGGACTTTCTCAACATCAGAGTTAGACGCACCCGGCTGAACTTTCTCTACGCCACGGAAGATTTGATAAAGATTTCCTTCCGGAGCCAGCTTATTATACTCACGGCAGAACACCGACACGAAGTCTTTCTCTGCACTGTTCTTTTGTTGTTTCTCAGCAATCTTCAACGCTTCGTTAAACTTAGCGTCAGGGTTTTCATTGGCAAGAGCTCTCAAAATATCGGGAACCGAAATTTGTAGAGTCACATTCATACCACCC
>CAZSHA010000085.1:0-7227 GCA_964606575.1 uncultured Muribaculaceae bacterium
GAAGAATGATCCCATCTTGCCTGCTCCTAATATTAATATTTTCACTTTGAATAATTTAAAATGTGAATAAATTAGATAGTGGTACGGCTGTTAAGCACTTCAATCTGTTGTCTTACAGACTCCTCGTGTATAGCTTGCAGTACGGTTTTCATGAAGTCACCGTTCATGCCCATTTCTTCTGCCAACTTGATACGTGACTTTAGAATGTCGTCGTAACGACCTATTTGGACTATCTGCATACGGTGTTCTTTTTTGTATTGACCGATTTCACGGCACACTCGCATACGCTTGTTAAGTATTTCAATCAAATCGTTATCTAGTTGGTCGATTTGCTGGCGTAACAAGTTAAGATTCTCTGTGCTTTGTGTCGTATCTCTTGGGACAAGCGTGTTGACGATATAGTTTAGCACGTCAGGTGTGACTTGTTGGCTCTTGTCGCTCCATGCACAATCTGGGTCGCAGTGAGATTCTATAATTAAGCCTTCAAATCCCATATCGATAGCTTGTTGTGAAATTGGTGCTACTAGTTCCCTTTTTCCGCCTATATGTGATGGGTCGCATAGTATTGGAAGATTTGGAATGCGACGGCCTAGGTCAATTGGAATGTGCCATTGTGGCAAGTTGCGGTATAGGTGCTTTCCGTAGGTGCTGAAACCACGATGTATCGCACCTAACTTTCTGATGCCTGCATTATATATGCGTTGCAAAGCCCCAATCCATAGTTCAATGTCAGGATTTACAGGGTTCTTCACAAGGACAGTAACATCATGCCCTTCTAGAGAGTCGGCAATTTCTTGCATTGCAAATGGGTTGGCTGATGTTCTTGCACCAATCCACAGAATGTCGATTCCAGCCTCCAAGGCTGCTTCTACGTGAGCTTTAGTCGCTACTTCGGTGCATGTATACATGCCAGTTTCTTCTTTAACTCGCTTCATCCAAGCAAGACCTTCTACTCCCACACCTTCAAAACCTCCTGGCTTAGTGCGTGGTTTCCATATACCTGCTCTAAATAATTTTATTCCGTTACGTGCAAGGTTGCTTGCCGTATTCATCACCTGTTCTTCGGTTTCTGCACTGCATGGACCTGCAATAATCATTGGTTTAGTGCTGTCAATTCCAGCAGGGAATATTGACTGTAGATCTTCCATCATAATATTATATGTTTTTAATTGTTTTTTAAATTCTTGATTCGTTCTAATGCTTGACGCATTTTGTTCTCTTTAGCACATAGTGATATGCGTATATATTTATTGCCGTTGCTTCCGAATATGAAGCCTGGGGTTATAAACACATTTGCCTCATAGAGTATCTTGTCGGCTAGCGCCTCCGAGCTTTCCGCACCGTCAGGTATTCTGCCCCAAAGGAATAATCCGCTTTGCGATGGATCGAAGTGGCACCCAAGAGCATTCATAATATCTTCAGCTATTAATCGGCGTTTAGCATATTCAGCATTTACATCTGAATACCATTCGTTGCCTAACTTCAATGCTTCTACCGCTGCTTTCATCATTGGTCGGAATTGACCAGAGTCGATGTTTGATTTCACCTTTAATATCCATTGAATGAAAGTTGGATTGGATGCAATCATGGCAATTCGCCATCCGGGCATATTGTGTGACTTGCTTAACGAGTTCATCTCTATTGCAATGTCTTTAGCTCCGTCTATGCTTAATATGCTTAAAGGATTATCGTTAAGTATGAAACTGTAAGGATTGTCATTTACGATAACTATATTGTGCTTGCTACCAAAGTTGACCAACTTTTGGAACAATTCACGTGAAGCACGTTTGCCAGTAGGCATGTGAGGATAATTTACCCACATCAACTTGATTTTATCCAATGGAAGTTTTTCCAATTCGTCAAAATCGGGTTCCCATTGCTTTTCTTCAGTCAAGTTGTATGTATATAATTCGGCTTCGGCAAGTCGGCTAACCGATGTATATGTAGGGTAGCCGGGGTTCGGGAGAAGCACACCGTCACCAGGATTAATAAAAGCTAATGTGGTGTGTAATATGCCTTCCTTTGATCCGATAAGCGGTTGGATTTCATCGGCTGGATTTAGCTCTACATTATAGTTATTCTTATACCATTCGGCAAATGCGGCTCTTAGTTCCGGTATACCTACATAAGGTTGATAACCGTGGGTGTCTGCCTTTTGAGCCTCTTGGCAAAGAGTGTTGATAACATCAGCGTGAGGAGGTCTGTCGGGTCCTCCGATACCTAATGATATTATATCGGCACCTTTTGCATTAAGCTCCGCAATTTCTTTTAACTTGCGTGAGAAATAGTATTCTTTTACCTGTTGTACACGATTGGCCGGTGTAATGTTCAGGTTATAGTTTGACAAATTCGGCATATTCTCCTAAAATTTTAAATTCACTTAAAAGAGGTCTAACAGCATCAATTGACTGCTTGTATCTCATATAATCGTCAAATTTCACATCAATATAGAATCTGTATTCCCATTCTCTTCCGATTATAGGCATTGATTGTATTTTTGTCAAGTTAATATCGTAGAATGAGAATATGGTAAGGATTTTTGATAAACTTCCATGTGTGTGCGGTAGAGTAAACACTAAAGAAGCCTTATTTATGTTTTTACCCTTAGTCAGTTCTTCTGCTTCTAGCGGGTCGGCTACGATGAGGAAACGTGTGAAATTGCGTTTATTGGTTTGTATGTCTTCATCAAGTATATTTAACCCATAAAGTTCGGCGGCATATTTACCGCACACAGCCGCATGGCCAGTCACATTGTTCTCTGCAATATATTGTGCGCTTCCCGCTGTGTCGGATGTTTCCACCATTTTTAGATTAGGATGACGGAGTAGGTATTGCTCACATTGCATGAGAGCCATAGGGTGGGAGTTCACTTCGTTTAGATCTTCTAGCGATTGTCCAGGTAAAGCACATATCACGTGCGAGATGTACATTTGATGTTCACCCACGATTCTTAGGTTGCTTTGTCTTAGCAATTCGTGATTTTGCAACAAACTACCTGCTATAGTGTTTTCTATAGCAACTATACCAAGCAGAGAAGCATCATATTTTAGTCGGTCAAACAAGATGTTGAACGTGTCGCAAGGAATCGTTTCAATTTCTTCTCCTGAGAAATATTCTTTTGCTGCTGCTTCATGGAAGCAACCTGCAACACCTTGTATTGTAACTTTCTTGTTCATGTTCAAGTTTCGGTAATATTATTTTAAGTTATAAAAAAATCCCGTCAACTTTCGTGGCAGGATTTAATATTGAGTTAATCATTCTTTCAAAATCATTATATACATATCAACCTGCCTTTATTTCTTGCAAAATAAAAGTAAAAATAAAAGTAGTATGCAAAATATTGTTTCATCTGAAAGTTGTTATAGCTTTATGTTGCAAAGTTAAAGAAAAGTTTTAGAAAACAAATTGATTTGTAAGTTTTTTTCGTGTAAATATTTCAAATTGTTTGTTTAGACACTCATTTTTATAAGATTGTTTGCATAAAATATTGTTCAGCGGCTATTGTATCTGTTACATTTACAGCACATTGAGCTGTGACATTCTCGCATTCTACTGTAATTGTAGTGTTGCCTAGTTTTTTCGCTTTTACTAGTCCAGCTGTGTCTACGGTAGCAATGTCGCTATTGTTGCTATTCCATTTTAGGTGTATTAAGTCGGGATCGTTGTAATCTCCACCTGAAAAGTTTATGACAGCCGTTACTCTTACTGAATCACCTAGTGGCAATTCCATATTTTCTGGGTAAACGGAGATGCTTTTAACCTTAAATTCGTTACTGCATGAGATTGCGGCAGTTGCAATAAGGATTAGTATATAGAATAGTAGCTTATTCATTGTTGGTTCATGTTGTTATTATTGTGTTGCAAAATTAGTTAAATAAATGAGTTTTTAAGGTTTAATATAGTAAGATTGTGAAAAAATGTGGGGTGAAATTTGTTAAAAGGGCAAAGATGATGTAATTTTGCAGAGTTTTTGTCGGACTTGGAAAGTTAGGCTAACTTAAAAGCGAATTAATTATTAAAAAATATATTCTACAAAATGAATGTAACATTGGATAGAGTTGATAATGTGAATGGTATCATCACATTGTCAATTGAAGAAAAAGATTATCAAGATAAGGTAAAGAAAGAGTTAAAGCAAATTAGTATCAAGCATCCAATCGCTGGTTTCCGTCCAGGACACGTTCCTGCGAGCCTGCTACAGAAGAAATATGGCAAGGAAGTGCTAGTAGAGGTGGTTAACCGTGAAATCTACGACAATCTAATCAACTATATTCAGGAAAACAAGTTGAATATACTAGGCGAGCCTATCATTGCTAATGCTGATGAGGTGAACTTCGATACAATGAAAGATTTCAATTTCAAGTTTGAGGTTGGTTTTGCTCCTGAGGTTAATTTGACATTGGATAAGACTGTAACTATACCTTATTATATTATAGAAGTTGATCAAAAGATGATTGACCAACAAAACGATGTCCTTCGCAAGCGTTTTGGCAAACAAGTAAAGGGAGAACAAGTAGATGCAACAGCTCTTGTTAAGGGTTCAATGGTGGAACTTGATGAAAATGGTACTGTTAAAGAAAGTGGCATGAATGTAGAGTCTACTATCGTAGCTCCTCAATACTTCAAAAGCGAAGATGAAAAAGCGAAGTTTGCTGATAAGAAAGTAGGAGATGAGGTTGTGTTCAATCCTTGGGCTACTTGTGAAGGTAATCTAGCTGAATTATCATCTATGATGAATGTTGATAAGGAAAAAGCTGATATTAAGAGTGATTTTAAGTTGACTATTTCTGAAATTCTTATAAATAAACCAGCTGATCTTGATCAAGAATTGTTCGACGGTGTATTCGGTAAGGATGCTGTTAAGAATGAAGAGGAATATTTCGCTAAGGTGAAAGAAATGATTGCTGGTCAATTGGTAAACGATAGCAACTTCCGTTTCACAATGGATGCAGAAAACGTGTTGAAACAACAAGTTGGTGCTATGACACTTCCTACAGAGTTCTTGAAGAAGTGGTTAGTTCGTCAAGACAATAAGTATACAGCTGAGAATATTGACGAGGAGTTTGTTAAGATGGTTCCACAACTAGAATGGCAACTTATCAAGGAACAGGCTGTTAAGCAACTTGGTGTTAAGGTTAATGATGACGATTTGTTAGCTGATGCTAAGCGTATCGCATTTCAACAATTTGCTCAATATGGAATGACTAATGTTCCTGAAGATATGCTAGAAAAATATGCTAAAGACATTCTAGAAAACAAAGAATATCGTTCACAAATAGTGCAACAATCGGTAGACAACAAGTTGTATGCTGAAATTAAGGCGGCAGTAAACGTTGAAGAGAAAACCGTAAATGTTGAAGAATTCAATGCATTGTTCGCACAAAAGTAAGTCATAATCTTATTTAAAAATACTATAGAAGAAAATCAGGGGAATGTTTCGGCATTCTCCTGATTTTTTTGTAATTTTGATTGCTGTCAGGATTGTTATTTCTTGAGAATGTATAAAAAATGATATGGCAGTAACATGTTTTAGAAAGACGTTTACTTAACGTTTTGTTTTGGCTTGTCAAAACTTAGGAACTTTTGAAACCACGGTCAAAAAAAGCAGAAAGTAGATGTCTGTGTGGTATGTATATACCCTCTCTGTGTGCTATCCTTTGATAAGGATAGTGCATAGAGTTGTTAATTATACATCACGCAGGCTTCTGTATTGCTCGTTCAACTGTGGTGGGTTTCCTAAGACCTTGATAGGCTGGACAAGCATAAGTACAGATTCCTGCGTTTTTTTTGTTAATTTAATTGCCTAAATCAGGGGAGCCTATAGTGGAATAATGTAAAATGAAAAATCGCTTTATGATAAGCACAACAACTAATATTGATTGTGGAATTATTCAATCTTATATAGATGTAGTTTATGTTAATGTTGTTATTGGAACAAATATCTATGCTGATCTATTATCTCCAGTTACTGATTCTTCTAATGAGTTTTGGGGAAGATATAGTGATGTGTTTCAGAAAATATATGGAGAGGTGAAAGCAAAATTAATAGAGAAATCAGTATCGCTTGGTGCAAATGCGATAGTTGGTTTATCTGTGGGTTTTGATGAAATATTAGACAAGGATAGACATGCGTTTATGATATCTGCAACAGGAACTGCCGTAAAAATAAAGTATAAACCAGTGTTTGATGAAACTAAAATGCATGATGCTATTATTAGTTCAACCTTGGATTATGAAATAAAGAAGAAGTTGATTATTAATGAAATAAATTGTGGTGCAGAGTTGGTAAAAGAGCATCGAAGGTTTTTATTATCTAATCCAAAGATAGAGATAGTGGATAATTTATTAGACCGATATTTTAGTACTTCTTTATCAGAGAGTGAATCTTGCTTTATTATCAGATATTTTTCGATTTTACCGCATGAATATATGTCAAATAAACTATATGATTATATTTCTTCAACATATACAAAACATTATGATATCAAAGGCAAGTATAAGATGAATGTTGAACTTGTAAGGATGATAGTGGTAGAGATTATTAATGAATGTAATTTATTCAATCCGAAACGAACGTTAGAACTGATAAAATTAGACTATGAGAGATTGTCTGGGTTATTGTTGTGTGGTAAAGAGGTCTATAAATGTGATGACTTGAAATACATGAAGGCAATAATATGTGAATATGACGATTTTTGTGAAGAGGATGCTATAAACCCAAAATTAAGTAAAGCTACGCTGGAAAGATTAAATAGCTTTAAATTGAAGACAGAAACATTATCGGAATTATTAAGTAGTGACTAAAGCTATCTCCTTGTAGAAAACTTGAAGTGAAATAAATTTCAAGTACCAATTAGTTGAGTTAGTTAATAAGGGGATGTGATAATAAAATAGCCATAAGGAAAATTTTTCCCTATGGCTATTTTTAATTTAAGGAATCAAATATCAATCCTTAATATTTGATTTATTCTTCGTCTAGAAGAATCTCAAGCATCTTGATAACTGATTGAGCAACCGGTGTTCCAGGACCGAAGATTGCAGCTACACCAGCCTTGTACAAGAAGTCATAGTCTTGCGCAGGTATTACACCACCTGCTACTACTACGATGTCTTCACGACCTAGTTTCTTCAACTCTTCAATAACTTGAGGAACAAGAGTCTTGTGTCCTGCAGCAAGAGAAGATACACCAAGAATGTGAACGTCGTTTTCTACAGCTTGGCGAGCAG
>CAZSHA010000086.1:0-7225 GCA_964606575.1 uncultured Muribaculaceae bacterium
CAACCCTTTATTCTTGATTTACCGTATCTAACAACCAGAAATATCCGCTGACCCGCGAAAACCCTCGGTTACGGTATACGGTGCTGAAAACAAAAACCCCTCTAAATAATGTGATTTAGAGGGGTGAGTACCCGGAGCGGGACTTGAACCCGCACAGCCGCAATGGCCAAAGGATTTTAAGTCCTTCGTGTCTACCATTCCACCATCCGGGCAGCCTCTTTCAGCTGAAAAGTCTGTGGTAAACACACTTCTTCTTTTGAAAAGCGGAGCAAAGTTAACACAAATTTCCGCCTTTTCCAAATTTAGCTTCAAAAATAATCGCTTATTCTTCGGTTATTACCTCGCCGGAGGTGTCGTACTTGTCGCGGAACGCCATAGGAGCTAGCCCTACAGCCTTCTTGAAGTATTTGCCGAAGCTGGACTGGTCGCAGAAGTTGAAATCGTAGGCGATGCGTTGAACCGAAGTTCTCGAAATGATAAGGGCGTTCTTGATCTGTGCGATTACGCTGCGTGTGATAACTTCTTTAGCTGTCTTCTGTGTCTTCTTGCGACAAATCTCATTGAGATATTTAGGCGTTATGCACAATTTATCGGCATAGAACGCCACGTTGTGTTGTGTTTTGCTGTATTGTGATAGCAACTGTAAGAACTTGCAGAAATAATTGTCGGTGGAGGTTAATGCCGAATAACCGATGTGGCGTTTCTCATTGTCCGCCATATACCTTTCGGCTAGGACAATCATGATGCCCCTAATAGTGCCATAAACAAAATCGTTGTTCTTTACGAAACGTTTGTCGAGTTGGGAATATGTTGACAGCACTTCAAACAAGTTGTTTAAGATGAACCTTTCTTGCTCGGAATTAACAGGTTTTAGCGGCTTGGTGAAGACGCTAGCGAAATATTCAAGGCTAAGACCTATGGTGGCATCGATAACGATATCCTTGTCGAAAGCTAGGGCTAAGCACTCGAAGTTGTCGCTTGTCGATATTGCTTTCAGCATGGTGTTTGGGAACATGCAGAATACTGTGTCTTTTGTGATTGTGTACGGCTCAAGGTTGTAAACGATCTTTGCGCTTCCTTTGGCGCATAAAATTAAGAGCGGGAAAGGAACTATTATAGCGTTCTCTTCGGCTAATTTCAGGCTATCTATGCTGATTATTTTGTAATTCAGCTCTTTATCGAAATAAAAATTTTCGTTGGTCATATTGTGATTCTTTTTTTGCCAAAATTATAGAAAAATTTCAATAATTCTGGTAGTAGGTGCGAAATGGGATAATTTTAGTGAAAAATAGGCAATAAGTGAAAGTTAAAAATGAAGAGTCGCTTTTATACTCGTCATCTTTCCCCTATCTTTGCAATCGTAAACCGATGTGCAGGCGAACACACACAGAAAACTTTAGGTTTGCAATGGAAATTTTCTGAAAGATGACACAAGAGAAACAAGTTATAGAGGCATTGAGGAGCGAAGGTGGGTATGCGACTTTGCGTAGATTGAACGAGGTGGTGGATTTCTCATCGTGGAAGACGAAGACGCCAGAGGCAACAATAAGGCGTATAGTACAAGATAGTGATGAGATATTCAGAATACAACCAGGCTTGTGGGCTTTAAAGGAAAAAGAAACCTTTGTCTTAAAGAAATTAGCTCTCCAACGTGGAGATAAGCGTAGTGAGGAGATGTTTAGTCACGGCTATTATCAAGGATTGCTTGTTGAAATAGGTAAATATAATAAGCAAATGACATACGTACCCGCACAAGACAAGAATCGTCTATTCATAGATAAAAAGTTGATTGATGTTGCTGATACAATAGAACTGCCTAACTTTTCTTATGAGTGCTTGTTGAGGAAAGCAAGGACTATAGACGTGATATGGTTTAATGAGAGAAAAATGCCGTCGGCATTTTATGAGGTTGAGCATACGACGGATATAAAAAACTCGTTATCTAAATTTTATGAGTTGCAAGATTTTAATGCTAATTTCCATATTGTGGCTGATGCATGTAGGAGAAATGAATTTGAGGATAAACTTCATGTGTCGATGTATGCCCCTATAGTGAATAGGGTATCATTTGTTGATTATGATAGGGTGGCTGGGATGCATGCTGGTCTGTCTAAGATTAAGATGATGTCTTGGTGAATTAAATATATGAGCATCTTATAGCAATCAAATATTTAAGAGGAGATTCCGTTTTAGAAATAATAAGTAAAAATATAGATTTATGGCATCGAAATTATGGGAAAAGACGGTTCAGGTGAATCATGATGTAGAAACCTATACCGTCGGACGAGATAGAGAAATGGATATGTACCTAGCCCGTTATGACGTGCTAGGTTCGTTGGCACACATTACAATGCTGGAGTCGATAGGGCTGCTTACAGCCGAGGAACACAAACAGCTTACAGCCGCATTGCGTGTCATCTATGCCGATGTGGAAGCTGGCAAATTCGTTATAGAGGATGACATAGAGGATGTTCATTCTCAGGTGGAGCTTATGCTCACAAGGCGGCTCGGCGATGTGGGCAAGAAGATTCATTCGGGTCGCTCACGTAACGACCAAGTACTGGTAGACTTGCGTTTGTTTATACGTAGTGAGTTGGAAAGTGTGGTCGAACATGTCACAATGTTGTTCAAGGCTCTTCTTACTCAATCGGAGAAATATAAGCATGTGCTGATGCCCGGCTACACCCATTTGCAGGTGGCGATGCCGTCTTCGTTCGGTCTATGGTTCGGCGCTTATGCGGAATCGTTGGCAGATGACTTGACGGTGCTTCAGGCTGCCTATAAGGTGACAAACCGCAATCCGTTGGGGTCGGCGGCAGGTTATGGCTCGTCGTTTCCGCTAAACCGTACAATGACAACCCGCCTGCTAGGTTTTGATTCGCTTGATTATAACGTGGTGTATGCTCAGATGGGCAGAGGCAAGACTGAACGCATCGTTGCACAGGCTTTGGCTAATGTTGCGGCAACTGTGGCGAAGTTGGCTTTTGACGCTTGCATGTACAATAGCCAAAACTTCGGATTCATAAAATTGCCCGACGAGTTTACGACGGGTTCGTCTATCATGCCTCACAAGAAAAATCCAGATGTGTTTGAATTGACCCGCGCGAAATGCAATAAGTTGCAAGCCCTTCCTTATGAGGTTACACTTATCACCAACAATTTGCCAAGCGGCTATTTCCGTGACTTGCAGATGATAAAAGAATCGTTCTTGCCAGCTTTCGCTGACTTGAAAAACATTCTAACCATGGTTGCTGCAATGGTGAGCCAAGTGAAAGTGAACGAGAGCATATTGGAAGACAGCCGTTACGACTTAATGTTCTCGGTAGAGGAAGTTAATAGCTTAGCCGCCGAAGGAATGCCGTTCCGTGATGCTTACAAAAAGGTGGGTCTTGATATTGAGGCTGGAAAATTTGAGCCGGTGAAGACGGTAAATCATACTCATGAAGGCTCTATCGGGAATCTGTGCAACGATAATATAGAGGATTTGTATTGCTCGATATTGGAAGGTTTTGATTTTGATACGTATCACGATGCTTTCGATGCGTTGCTAGGCAAAAAATGAAAACTACGCTAACATTTATAATAGGTGTCGTGTTGTCGATGATTGCTTGTGTGTCTTGCACTAAAATCAGCGACGACATAATACCGTCATATCCTGTATATATTAATTTGAGTAATCCCGGATATTGGCAGGTGTATGGACCTTCTGCCCCGGGTGATTACAGGATGTTTATCTACTCAGGAACAGAGCGGGTACCGTCAAATTATCCATACGGCAGTAATGCGGCTTCCCGCACTGGCTTTGGCGGTGTGCTTCTCGTGAGTGATATTTATACGGGAGAGCCTAGGGCATACGATTTGAGTTGCCCTGTGGAAAGGCGCGCCGATGTGCGCGTGTCGGTGGATGAGTCTACATACGAGGCAGTGTGCCATAAGTGCGGGTCGCATTATGATGTGATGAGTGCGATGGGAGCACCATTGTCGGGGAAAGCCGTTACAGAAAAAGTGGCGTTGAGCCGTTACAGCGTGGTGAAAACTGCTAGCGGATATAATGTGGTGAACTAGCGTTTACTTCGCATCAGGATATTGCCTTTTTTAGGCGTGAAGCTCTGGCTTGAAGAACTGTTTTGGAAGCCTCTGAAATCGTTGTCGTTTCCGTTTAAGAAGACACCGACTGATTCTAGTAGATTGTTTATTATTCCTCCGAAATCGAATCCCAGTTTGTAGCCGTTAAGGTTGTAATATGGTCTAACGATTGGTACGGTCATCCAACGTCGACGATAAGGGTCGTAATAGCGTTGCGCTCCCACATCTACACCCCAACGCTGATTGTTGGTGTTGGCTGTTAAGTAGCCTCCATAGTTGGCAAATGAGTTATGCCGCATATATGGGTTGGAGTTGAGGAAATTATTAGATTCGTAACTGCCGAATGCACTTAGGCTCATGTTGCGGTTGAGCGTATAGGTGAGTTGACCGTTGAACGAATGAGTATTATAGGCGTTATGCGGAAGGCTGTACTTATTAAATGATATTCCGGCTGAAAAATTCAGTTGTTCGCTGAAATTGTGTGATATTCCGAATCCTGCTGACCCTACGCTGCCGATAATTGGCATTGTGCTGTAACTGCTGAAACCTGCAATACTGCCGTTGTCCCAAATAGCAAGTTCGCCGCTTTGAGAGAAATCACGTGAATAGATGTTGCCACGCCATGAAAGCGGATGCTCTTGCGGGCGTGACATATAATTGAACTGGAAGTCTACATTATTATAAAATAAAGTATCGCTAGGGGTGATAATGGGCGTAATGCTCGGCGTTTCTAATTCAAATTGTGGTTTTAGCTTAGGCAATTCCAGCTTGGGAGTTGCCAACATATCTTTAAAGTCGGTCTTGCTGAAAGCCGTTTCTTGTGAGATCGCCGTAATGCTTGCCGTGAGCATTAATATTATAATATGTGTGATTCTCTTACCCATATTGAGAGCTAGGAACTAAGAAACTGTTTAAACAGCTTCTTAATCTGATTGCTAAGGTAGGAAAAAATGGTGAAAAAGGCAGTAGTGAAGATGCTGTTTAAGAAAATTTATGTATATTTGCGGTCGATTTTAAAAGGGAGGAGGTTGTGTAAACTCCATAAGAAATAGTTATCAGATTGACATATAACGAAATAGGGCGTTGCTGCTACACCCGTTTGCTGTAAGCGAGAAGTGTTTATGGCAAATAAATAATAGTGGCGTAAATCGAAAAAATGGTGCGGAAAAGTTTTGCTAAGTGAAAAGTAATATCTAATTTTGCACCGCAAATTAAGAAATAAGACAAAAACAATTAAAAAAAAGAAAATAAAAAATGATTATCGTACAAGTAAAAGAAGGCGAGAATATTGAAAGGGCTTTGAAGAAATTCAAAAGAAAATTTGAAAAGACTGGTATTGTAAAGGAACTACGTAACCGTCAAGCATTTGAAAAACCATCTGTGGTTAACCGCAAGAAGATGATGAAGGCTGTTTACGTACAACAAATGTACCAAAGCGAAGATTAGTTGAAAATTTCTTAGCAAAAAACGAAAAAATATTCAATTAGAATTTGGAAAACTCGATAAGATAGCGTAAATTCGTAAGCGTAAAAAAGAATTTTAAACGCTTGCCTATGCTAGTCGAGTCATTCTTAAAATATATACGGTATGAGTTGAATCTTTCAGCTTATACCGTTTTGTGTTATAAGAATGACCTAAGCCAATTCGTAACTTTCTTGACAAGAGGTAGTGAGGACTTTGATGCAGCAAGTGTTACGCCTAACGACATTCGCTCGTGGATGGTGGATCTGGCAGGTCGTGGCATAACTCCACGCTCGGTTAAGCGTAAAATACAGGCATTACGGGCGTTCTTTCGTTTTTTGTTAAAAAAAGGTGTCGTGGCAAGCAATCCTGCTTCGGATGTGGAACTGGCCAAAGTTCCGAAACGCTTGCCGGATTATATACGCCCAGCTAATATGGAAAGTCTGTTTGCCGAGCCTATAGATGAGGCTGATTTTGAGGAGGTGCGAGATAGGCTTATATTGCTAGTGCTTTATACGACTGGTTTGCGTCGTACCGAGCTGATAGGGTTGAGAGATTCCGATGTTGATATGTCGGCGCGTGAACTGAAAGTGCATGGAAAACGTAATAAAGATAGGCTCGTTCCGTTTGGCGATGAGTTGTATGAGGAACTGGCGAAGTATGTTGCATTGCGTAATGAAGAAGTTGGCACAGCTTGTGACGCGTTTTTCGTTCGTAAGAACGGCAAGCCGATCTATCCGTCTTTGGTATATCGCTTGGCTCGCGAACGCTTGAGCGAGATTGGTGGCGGAAGCCGATATAGCCCGCACGTGTTGAGGCATACTTTTGCGTCGGCTATGTTGAATGACGGCGCGGCGCTGAATAGCGTTAAAGAATTGTTGGGGCATGAGTCGCTTGCGGCAACGCAAATTTACACTCATATCACATATAGTGAACTGAAATCAAATTATGAACACGCTCATCCAAGAGCATTTAAAAAAGGAGGATGATATGGAAGTAAGAATTAAATCTATTCATTTTGATGCGTCTGAAAAATTAGAAGGTTTCGTAAACAAGAAGTTGGACCGTCTTGCAAGACGTAACGAAGACATCACCTTAGCTGAAGTGAATTTGAAAGTGGTGAAGCCAGAAACGGCGATGAACAAAGAGGCTGGAATAAAGTTGACACTACCACCAAAGGGCGATTTGTTCGCATCGAAAGTTGCTGATACTTTTGAAGAAGCAGTAGATTTGGCAATTGAAGCGTTGGAACGTCAGTTGGAAAAAGCCAAGAAAGATAAGTAGTGATTTGGGAATGGCTTTAGCTTGTGGCAATGTGGCTGCGAGTCAAAAAAAGCCTTCTACATATAATATATGGCGGGTCTTAAGAATGGCCCGCCTGCTTTTTCGGAATGTTTGCGAGGCAGTATGTGATGGATGTTGATGATGAAGTTGGCTCAAATTGTAGATATTTTTTAGAAAAAAGATTGTAGAATATTTTGTGAATTAAAAATAATGCGTAACTTTGCACCCGCTAAGAAATCCGAAAGGGTGGTGAGCATGCCTCTTTAGCTCAGTTGGCCAGAGCACGTGATTTGTAATCTCGGGGTCGTTGGTTCGAATCCGACAAGAGGCTCAAAATATAGGGTAGGTAGGTAAGTGGTTAAAACGGGCAGACTGTAAATCTGTTGGCTTGCGC
>CAZSHA010000087.1:0-7210 GCA_964606575.1 uncultured Muribaculaceae bacterium
ACCTGCTTGCCGCAGCCCGCCAGCAGAATCGCCCCTAACAATATTATCAATACCTTTTTCACTCTACAAAAATAACGATTTTTCAACTAATCAACGTCAGTTCTTACTTACCATCCACACCGCAAGGAATATGAGCAATGCCGAACACACCTTCACGGCATCAAGCACTGCCATTCCCACAACTACCGAGGCTAAAGTAGCCACCACCGGTTGCAAATAGTTATACATGGCGATAACAGTAGGCTTCAAGCGACGTTGAGCGAACGGTATCATCAAATAGCATAGGCATGAGCCTAGCACGACGATATACACAAGTTCCAGCACGCCCTCGATTGGGAATGTAGCCCAATCGACACGCATAATGTCGCCCAAAGTGAACGGCAACACGACTACAGCCGACATGAGCATCATCCACTTCATCATGGTGAATGGCGAGTATTTGCGTATCAACTTGCCGAATATCACCAAATATGCCGCTCCGCACATCTGCGCTATTATGCACAACGAGTTGCCCAGCACTGGATTGGTTACATTTATCGCCGCATTTGGCTCGCCCCATAGCGAAAAGACAATCACAGCGGCAAATCCTAAAGCGACACCGCCCACACGGAATGCGGTGAGCCGCTCACGAAGTATGATTGTGGCAAGGATAAGGGTGAATATAGGAGTGGTGCTGCACACGACAGCCGCATCCACCGGGCTGGTGTAGCTCATGCCTTGAACGACAAGAATCTGATTGGCGGCAATTACAAGCAATCCGGCAAAGAAAATCTTCAAGAAGTCGCCTTTTTCTATTTTCTCTTTTTCTATCACGTTGCCTGGCACTAAAGCACTCACTAGCCAGAACAACAATGCACCTCCCATGATACGCACGCCCGACAACGCCAATGGCGAAATCACTCCGAGATTCAACAAGCTCTTAGATATGGGCGCCATAAGTCCCCACGCCACGTTGGCGAACAGCAATGCGAAATGTCCGTTTAATCTATCTCTCCCTTTCACCGATGATATTTCTGTACTCATTTTAATAAAAATTGAAATTATGCCACAAAGATAAGAATCTTCTACAAGAAACGTTGATTTCTGATATTTTTTGTAAGTTTACAGCATGAATTGAAATTTAATAGGATTATGAGAAAAATAAAAGCCATAATTACGGTGCTGCTCGCTTGCATAACCTACGCAAACACGGCACAAGCCGAAACCCGAAACAATCAAAAGGCTGATTTCGGCAAACTCGACATTTACCACAACTTCAAATCGAAGTATTTCCACACTAGGGACGTGACCGTGTGGACTCCAAAGGACTACAGCCCTAAAAAGAAGTATGCCGTGCTATACATGCACGACGGACAGATGCTTTTCGACAAGACCACATCTTGGAATCGTCAAAGCTGGAACGTGGACAGCGTTGCCGAAGCAGTGCAAAAGGACGGTAGGACAAGGCCTTTCATCGTGGTAGGCATCGACAATCATCCGCAAGGGAGATTATTCGACTACATGCCACGCAAAGCCCTAGACTACATTCCGCAAGGCGACTCGCTCCTAGCCACCTACGACATAACGGCTTTTATTGCCGACAAATACCTGAAATATATAGTCACCGAGCTTAAACCTTTCATTGACAAGCATTATTCCACGCTCACCGATGCAGGCAACACATTCATCATGGGTTCTAGCATGGGCGGATTGATTTCAATGTACGCAATATGCCAATATCCCGACGTGTTCGGCGGTGCTGGTTGCTTGTCGACTCACTCCCCTATGGTGCTGGTAGACAACCCGCAAGAGGCACTAGTATGGGGCAGGGCTTTCTACAAGTATCTAAACGACAATCTGCCAAAGGCTAACAGCAGGCTTATCTATATGGACTGCGGCGACAAGACCATCGACAAAGGCTACATCCCCTTCCAGAAGCAAATCGACGAGCTTTTCGCCAAGAAAGGATGGGACAAGCGGCATTTCAACTCGCAATTCTTTCCGGGACACGCACACGACGAGGACTCTTGGGAAAGCCGCCTGCATATTCCGCTCATGTTCCTACTAGGGAAATAAGCACAACCTTCTAAGGGTTTCGATAAAATGAAAAGGAGCGTGATTTATGGTCACGCTCCTTATATATTCAGCCCACAAATATACTTTCTAGTGATTACTCCTCTTTTTTAAGCTGACAAATCTCAGTGTTTTGAGGCTCACTCAAATCTTCACCCAACAAAAGCAATGTTTTACCGTCAACAATCTTAAAGAAAATAGGAAACATTCCATCGGGTTCGGTAAGCGCGATATAATCAAAGGCTTCTCGTGAACCTTCAGCTGGAACAGACTCTATGACAAACTTTCCAGTAGAAGTGAAAGTTTCTTCGCTGGTTTCCAGATAAGTCTGGTCAAGCGTATAGACCGAATCCGCACCTAGTGTAAGCTCATACACGATGCCTGGACCATCGGCAGCCGGCAATGTACCCTTATACACTCCGTCAGAAAGTACGCCCTTATCGCTCGCTGACTGGCATGCAGTCAAAGCAGCAATCGTCAAAACCATCATAAACATTATTTTCTTCATAATCGCATATCTTTTTATTGGTTTATCATTTCACTTTCCATTCAAAGCCATCTTTAGTGTCCTTAACGTCAAAACCTATCTCGGCAAGACGGTTGCGAATCAGGTCGCTAGTTGCCCAGTCTTTGTTGTCCTTGGCACTCTTGCGTATCTGAAGAAGCAAATCTACCGCCTCCTCGTAAGGCTTCAAATTCACGTCACCCGATGCAGCAACATCACGCACGCCCAAAATATCAAACAAGAACGTGCCGAACACTTGTTTTAATGCCTCTAAATCGGCTTGCGAAATAGCAGCCTTGCCGTCATTGACAAGATTGATTGCACGACATGCATCAAAAAGGTGAGCAATAACCGTAGGCGTGTTCAAATCGTCGTTCATAGCCTCGTAGCACTTCTCACGCAATGCGGCAACATCCAAATCCACAGTGGTTTCACCGCCAGCTTTCAACTCGTTCAAACGCTTCCAGCCGTCCATCATGCGGTCGTAAGCCTTCTCTGCCGCCTTCAAGGCATCGTTAGAGAAGTCTACCGTTCCACGGTAATGTGCCATGAGAATGAAGAAACGTATTGTCATAGGCGAATAAGCCTGATCAAGCAACTTATGAGTTCCGTTGAAGAACTCGTCTAGAGTGATAAAGTTGCCAAGCGACTTACCCATTTTCTGTCCGTTGATAGTAATCATGTTGTTGTGCATCCAGTAACGCACCGCATCATGTCCCGAATGAGCCACCGACTGGGCTATCTCGCACTCATGGTGAGGGAACATCAAGTCCATTCCGCCACCATGCACGTCGAAAGTGTCGCCTAGATATTTAGTCCCCATTGTAGAACATTCCAAGTGCCACCCCGGGAAACCGTCGCTCCAAGGCGATTGCCAACGCATAATGTGTTCGGGCGCTGCCTTTTTCCACAATGCGAAATCGGCAGGGTTGCGCTTCTCGCTCTGACCGTCAAGGGCACGGGTAGTGTTCAACAGCTCATCAATGTTTCTACCCGACAATTTTCCGTAGTTGAAATCCTTGTTGTACTTAGGCACATCGAAATACACCGAGCCGTTGCTCTCATAGGCATATCCAGCCTCCAAAATTTTCTTTATATACTCAATCTGCTCTATTATGTGTCCCGAAGCATGAGGCTCGATACTAGGAGGAAGCACATTCAACGCATCCATAGCCTTGTGATAGCGGTTCAAGTAGTATTGAACCACTTCCATTGGCTCTAGGTTCTCCAAACGAGCTTTTTTAGCAATCTTGTCGTCGCCGTCGTCGGCATCATGTTCCAAATGCCCAACATCGGTGATATTACGCACATAGCGAACCTTATAGCCCAGATGCAATAAATAGCGATAGAAAATATCAAATGTTATCGCAGGGCGAGCATGACCTAAGTGACCGTCGCCATAAACAGTTGGGCCGCACACGTACATGCCTACATGAGGCGGATTAAGCGGCACGAAATGCTCTTTTCTGCGAGAAAGCGTGTTATAAATATATAGTGGATGTTCCATAACTTAATATCGTTTTAAGAATCACTGTATTGTTTATGACAAGCCGTTAGCGCCGAACGGATTCAACGGAGTCTTACCTCCGTTAGGCATCTTAGGCTTAATCTCGCCGAAAGTTTCTTCATACTTACGCACATTGTCTTGCAAAGCGAAAAGCAACTGCTTCACATTCTCGGGAGTCATCACGATGCGGCTTTGCACCTTGGCTTGAGGTATGTTAGGAGCTACACATATCATGTCTAGGAAGAACTCTGACGGGCCATGAGAAATCACAGCCAGATTAGCATACTTTCCTTGTGCCACCTCAGGCGACATCTCGATACTTAATTCTTTTTTCTGTTGGTTTGAATTGTTATTCATAACAGTAATTTTTATTTTTAGTTTTCTATTTTCACTCTTTCAAAAAATCGTAATACTTAACTTCTGGATAAGTCACATCGTTAAGGTAATATCTTATAGCAGTACAATCCGGCTGCTCCCACACGGGCGCTATATAATAGCTGAAATAAGTTTCGATCCAGTAATAAGGAGTAGCCCCCATCAAATCCTGTATCTGGTAGCACTTCACCATGCCATCAGCACCAGTTTCGCCAGTAGTGGCAAGAAACATGCGGCGGGCTTTCTCGGTGTACTGCAATTGACATCGTATATTCAAATAATTACCGGTACGCCACACGCTCTTCAACTTCATTTCGTCCATTTTTAATGTGTCGAGAGCCTCGGCTGCCACCACCCTTATAGTATCGGTGTTCACCTTTGATAGTCCTTTCACCGTCACCCGTTGATGTTCAGTTCCTTCGCCCTCTTCCACTATATAGTTCATCAGCAAGCGTTGCCCCACATTCAGTTCGGGGTTGCTCACATTGTCGGCAACCAAGGTTATGAGCGGCGAGTCGTTATATGACTGGAACGTGAAAACCGAATTTTCCCCGCTCTCACCCGCATAAGTAACCATATTGTAGCTGAAATCGCCATAAACATAGCCAGCTTCATCATCGCCACATGATACCAATGTCGCAATTAGCATTATCATCGCCAATATCCTATTTAACAATATCTTCATGCTTTCATCTTTTTAAGTCATCACACACTATTCTGCCGTCACGCATACGCAACACCCTGTCGGCATCGGCGGCAAGACTTTCGTCATGGGTCACAATCACAAAAGTTTGCTTCATCTCGTCACGCAGATTAAAGAACAATTTATGTAGTTCCTGCTTGTTGTGAGTGTCAAGGCTTCCCGAAGGCTCATCGGCAAGCACCACAGCAGGGCGATTCACCAAAGCCCTTGCAACGGCTACTCGTTGCCGCTCACCGCCCGAAAGTTCGGATGGCTTATGCTCCAAGCGACCACCCAAGCCCATGTATTCCAACAGCTCTTTAGCCCTAGCGTATGCATCCCGCTGCCGCATTCCGCCTATCAACGCCGGCATTGCCACATTCTCCAGCATCGTGAATTCAGGCAACAATTGATGAAACTGGAACACGAATCCTATATTTTGATTGCGGAAACGAGCCAACTCCTTATCCTTCATACGCAACACGTCTTTCCCGCCATATAGCACTTCACCGCTATCGGGAGCATCGAGCGTGCCGATTATCTGCAAAAGCGTAGTTTTTCCCGCACCGCTAGGACCGACGATAGTTACAACTTCGCCGTCATTAATCCTCACGTTGACATCATTCAAAACCTGCAACGCTCCATAACGCTTATTTATGCCCTTAATCTCAATCATTACCTCTATATTCAACCCACACTGTTCCCAAAGGTTGCTTTCAAACAACAAAAATACAACTTTTCCGTGAAAACGTACACATTTGTATCGTGTTTTCACGTTTATACGACACTAATGACTAAAAAATATATGATTTTTAAACTTATTTGTTCATTTTGATAGCAAATTTGCCAATTTTCAAAATATTTGCTATATTTGCCAGCAAAATTAGAAACAACTGTGATATGGCTTTAATTATACCAAAGAAATATAAGCAGAAATTGTTACCTGAAACCACAGAGATAGCAATCAAAAAAATAAAAGAAACATTCCAAGAGAAACTCGCACGCCGATTGAACTTGCGACGTGTGACTGCCCCACTATTCGTGCTTACAGGCACTGGCATCAACGACGACCTTAACGGCGTGGAACATGCCGTTAGCTTCAATATCACTTGCATGAACGACCGACAAGCCGAGGTGGTGCATTCGCTAGCAAAATGGAAACGCATGAAACTGGGTGCATACGACATCCCAGCAGGATATGGATTATACACCGACATGAACGCCATCAGAACCAGCGAAGACCTCGACAACATACACTCACTATATGTAGACCAATGGGACTGGGAACGCTCTATCAGAAGAGAAGACCGCAACCTAGCATTCCTAAAAGAAACTGTACAGAACATCTACAACGCAGTGCGTGAAACCGAATACGCTATTTACGAAGAATTTCCGCACATCACGCCACGCTTGCCAAAGGAAATCAAATTCATCCACTCACAAGAACTTCTGGATGAATACCCCGACCTAACGGCAAAAGAGCGTGAAGCCGAGGCGACTAAAAAATATGGCGCTATATTCCTTATAGGAATAGGCGCTCCTTTGAGCAACGGAGAGCCGCACGACGGCAGAGCACCCGACTACGACGACTGGATTACAGCCAACGAAGACGGCTACCAAGGCTTGAACGGCGACATATTGCTGTGGGACGACATATTGGGAATTCCGTTTGAATTGTCATCTATGGGTATCCGTGTCAGCCCCGAATCGCTTATGCAGCAGCTCACTTCCAGAGGTTGCACCGAACGAGCATCACTCACATTCCACAAGGCGTTGCTTAATGGCGAGTTGCCATACTCCATAGGTGGAGGTATAGGACAAAGCCGTCTGTGCATGTTCTTGCTGCAGAAAGCCCACATAGGAGAGGTGCAAGCAAGCATCTGGCCAGAGGAGCAAGTGGAGGTTTGCCGTGAGCATGGAATATATATTGTTTGATTTTTAGATATTTCTCGATAAAAAATTTGCAGATTCAAAAAAAAGTTGTAACTTTGCACTCGCAATTCCGAAAAAGAGTTTCGGACAGCGTTGAAAAACGGTGCGTTAGTTCAGTTGGTTAGAATATCTGCCTGTCACGCAGGGGGTCACGGGT
>CAZSHA010000088.1:0-6769 GCA_964606575.1 uncultured Muribaculaceae bacterium
AGCCCAAAGGCTATGCACGCCGCTATATCTATATCACCAAAAAGCGTTCTTGACTTTAAGGGTATGTATGTATGTATGTATGTATGTATGTATGTATGTGCTACATTCACGCACCTCATTTGTTATGCAGGTTTTATTCACTTGCATATCAATATTGCCATATCTTATCACATTCACCATATTATATTTTTACACTTCACTCGCAAAATTATAATAATAATTTTAAAATCACAACAGGCAAAATGAACTTTAAATCAAAAAAGAAAGATCCTGACATGAGGAAACAAAAAAATCATTCAATTAATTATAATTCCAACGATTTTTCATAGATTTGTAGTTCTCAAGCCATAGAAAACAATGCCTAGACAAGGCAACCAACGCATCCTGTATAATACATTTTTTCGTGTTTTTATCTAAACGTGAGGACGATTTCGGTATTTATTATTAATTTTGTTGGAAATTACACTATACATTTTATATGGCACAAACTCCATTACTGGACAAACTAGAAGGCTTAGATGCACGATTTGAAGAAATCGGCACACTGATTACCGACCCTTCGGTAATCGCCGACATGAAACGATATGTAAAACTAAGCAAAGAATACAAGGATTTAGAACAACTGCTGAAAGCCGCCAATAAATACAAGAAACTATTAAGCGACATAGAAGATGCCAAGTTGCTGCTAGAAACCGAAAGCGACGAGGAACTGTGTGAAATGGCAAGAGAAGAACTTGAAACCAACACGGCAGATATCCCAAAACTAGAAGAAGAAATAAAACTGCTTCTTATTCCCGAAGACCCCGAAGACAGCCGTAACGCCATAGTGGAGATACGTGGCGGAACTGGCGGTGACGAAGCTGCCCTATTCGCAGGCGACTTGTTCAGAATGTACACCAAATATTGTGAAACAAAGGGCTGGAAAACCGAGGTTTCCAGCTTCAACGAGGGTTCGGCTGGCGGATTCAAAGAAATAGTATTCACCGTGACTGGCGAAGGCGTTTACGGCACTATGAAATATGAATCGGGCGTGCATCGCGTACAACGTGTACCAGCCACCGAAACACAAGGACGTGTACACACTTCGGCTGCATCGGTAGCAGTTTTGCCAGAGGCAGAGCCGTTTGACGTGGAAATAAACGAAGGCGAAATAAAATGGGACACTTTCAGAAGCGGCGGTGCCGGCGGACAGAACGTCAACAAGGTGGAATCGGGCGTGCGGTTAAGATATATGTGGAAAAATCCGAACACTGGCGTAACAGAGGAAATCCTAATCGAGTGTACCGAAACCCGTGACCAACCAAAGAACAAGGAACGCGCATTGACACGACTTCGCTCGTTCATCTACGACAAAGAGCATCAAAAATACGTGGACGACATAGCATCACGACGCAAGACGATGGTGTCAACAGGCGACCGCTCCGCAAAAATACGCACCTACAACTATCCGCAAGGGCGTATCACCGACCACCGCATAGGTTACACCATATATAATTTAGGGGCTTTTATGGACGGCGACATACAAGACTGTATCGACCACCTGATTGTTGCCGAGAACGCCGAAAAGTTGAAAGAAAACGAATTGTAATTTTTGAAAGGACATAAAAATATATACTCTATATGAACAAACAAGAACTTATCAACAACATCAAAGCGAAGAAATCTTTCTTATGCGTGGGTCTTGACCCTGATATTGAAAAGATGCCCGAAAACCTAAAAGGTGAACTCTTTGAATTCAACAAGGCTATCATAGATGCTACAGCCCAATATGCTGTGGCTTACAAGCCAAACCTAGCTTTTTATGAAGTGCTAGGATCAAAAGGAGTTGAAGAATTTGAGAAAACAGTAAAATATATCCAAGAGAAATATCCCGACATCTTCATAATAGCTGATGCCAAGCGTGGCGACATAGGCAACACCTCTAAGATGTATGCAAAGAGCATGTTTGAGCATAGCAACGTCGATGCTATCACCGTAGCGCCCTACATGGGCGAAGACAGCGTGACCCCATTCCTAGGCTACCAAGACAAATGGGTAATCTTGCTAGCGTTGACTTCAAACAAAGGTTCGCAAGACTTCCAATTCGGCAAAGACGAGAGCGGAACTCCCCTATTTGAAAAAGTGCTTCGCAAATCGGCTGAATGGGGCGACGACACTAACATGATGTACGTAGTAGGTGCTACACAAGGCAAGATGTTTGAGGAAATACGCCGCATTTCACCTAAGAGTTTCTTGCTGGTTCCCGGCGTGGGCGCTCAAGGCGGCAGCCTAAGCGAGGTAGCGAAGTACGGCATGACCGACGAATGCGGATTGCTAGTCAACTCTTCAAGAGGAATCATACACGCTTCCAAAGCCGACGACTTCGCCGAAGTTGCAGCCGCTAAAGCTAAAGAGTTGCAAGAAGAAATGGCACAGATATTGACCGACAGAGGTATTATTTAAACCCTATATGGTCAAGACGGCTATACTTGGGGATATTTTTTTGAATTGTAACCGTTAATTGTAAAAGAATTATTACTTTTGCGATTGATTATTACGACTAATATTAATTTTTAAAATTTAAGATATGACTATTGACAAATTTGATTTTGCAGGTAAAAAAGCAATCGTTCGCGTTGACTTCAATGTACCATTAGACGAGAATGGAAAAGTAACTGACGATACACGTATACGTGGCGCTCTTCCTACCCTCAACAAGATTTTAGCCGATGGCGGCAGCCTAATTATCATGTCACACATGGGCAAGCCAAAAGGCAAAGTGAATGCAAAGTTCTCTTTAGGTCAAATCAAAGACGTTGTAGCTGAAAAGCTAGGCGCTAAGGTTGAATTTGCTCCTGATTGCGCTAAAGCTGCTGACGCAGCCGCTGCCCTAAAACCAGGTGAAGTGCTTCTACTTGAAAACCTTCGTTTTTACCCTGAAGAAGAAGGAAAGCCTGTAGGAATCGACAAAGAAGATCCAGCATACGAAGAAGCTAAGAAAGCAATGAAAGCTAGCCAAAAAGAATTCGCTAAGACTCTTGCAAGCTATGCCGACGTATACGTAAACGATGCTTTCGGTACTGCACACCGCAAACATGCTTCTACTGCTGTTATCGCTGACTATTTCGATGCCGACCACAAAATGCTTGGATACTTGATGGAAAAAGAAGTTAATGCTGTAGAAAACGTGCTTAACAACATCAAGCGTCCGTTCACCGCTATCATGGGAGGTTCTAAAGTATCCACTAAAATAGGTATCATCGAGAACCTAATGGACAAGGTTGACAACTTGATTCTTTGCGGCGGTATGACATACACATTCGCTAAGGCTCTAGGTGGAAACGTAGGTGTATCTATCTGCGAAAACGACAAGCTAGACCTTGCTTTAAACATCATCGAAAAGGCTAAGGCTAAGGGCGTTAACCTAGTTCTTGGAACTGACTGCGTAGCTGCTGACTCATTCAGCAACGACGCTAACACTCAAATCGTACCAGCAGGCAATATCCCTGAAGGTTGGGAAGGTCTTGATGCAGGTCCTGAAACAAGAGTTAAGTTCGCTAACGCTATCAAGGATGCTAAGACTATCCTATGGAACGGCCCAGCCGGAGTATTTGAATTCGACAATTTCACAGCCGGTTCACGCGCAATAGCTGACGCTATCGTTGAAGCAACTGAAAAGGGCGCATTCTCACTAGTAGGTGGCGGCGACTCTGTAGCTTGCGTCAACAAGTTCGGTCTTGCTGATAAAGTTTCTTATGTATCTACTGGCGGTGGTGCTCTTCTTGAGGCTATCGAAGGCAAGATACTTCCAGGAATCGCTGCTATTAAAGGCTAAAAAGGCAACAATTTAAGAATAATTTAGGCTCATTCTGAAAAGAGTGAGCCTTTTATATTTTAATACCCTCCTATTTTTTGATTTATATTCAAAGATTTATTAAATTTGCATGATTTAAATCAAACTGGAGAAGCTACGACTAACACCGAACTTTTACCATTGAAAAAAGAATTTATCATTGACTAAGAAATTAAAAGTTACTATAAATTTCATAATAAAAAGTTATGGCAGAAAACAAAGAAAAATTGTTTACCGAATTTCCTCCGATTTCTACCGCTGAATGGAAAGCCAAAGTTGAGGCTGACCTAAAGGGCGCTGATTTCGAGAAGAAACTTGTTTGGCGAACAAATGAAGGATTTAATGTTCAGCCTATGTATCGTGCTGAAGACATTAAGGATCTAAAGACTACCGATTCTCTACCAGGAGAATATCCTTTCGTTCGCGGTACTAAAACCAACAACAATTGGTTTATCCGTCAAGAAATCGTAGTTGAAGATGTTAAGAAAGCTAATGAAAAGGCTCTTGACATTCTTAACAAGGGTGTAGACTCTCTTGGCTTCAAATTCAAAGTTGAACCAACTGTAGAAAACATCGCCGCATTGCTTGAGGGAGTTCATCTTCCAGCTATCGAAGTAAACTTTGAATGTTGTGCACGCAAGGCAGTGGCTCTTGCTAAAGCCCTTGTTGAATACATCAAGGCCAACAAGGCAGAAGACACATTCAAAGGCTCTATAGATTTCAATCCTTATAAGCGTTTGCTTAAGCAAGGCGTAGCATTCCCTGAAGATATTACAGCTACCGCAGTTGAATTGGTTAAGGCTGTGGCTGACGTTAAGAATCTACGCGTTCTTGCTGTAGACTCTTGTATGCTTACTAATGCTGGCGCTTACATCTACCAAGAAATCGGTTATGCACTAGCATGGGGTAACCAATGGATGACTGCTCTTACTGAAGCTGGTCTTTCAAGCGACGAAGTGGCTAAACGCATCAAGTTCAACATGGGCGTTTCAACCAACTACTTTATGGAAATAGCAAAATTCCGTGCAGTACGCATGCTGTGGGCTCAAATCGTTAAGCAATATGAACCAGCTTGCGATTGCGCTTGCAAAATGGCTGTTCACGCTATCACTTCTGAATTTAACCAAACAATCTACGATGCACACGTCAACTTGCTTCGCACACAAACAGAAGCAATGTCGGCAGTTATCGCTGGTATCGACTCATTGACTGTAGTTCCTTTCGACAAGCAATATAAGACTCCAGGAGAATTCTCTGAACGATTGGCACGCAATCAACAACTTCTTCTTAAGGAAGAATCTGATATGGATAAGATTGTTGACCCTGCAGGTGGTTCTTACTATGTTGAAACACTTACCGTATCTATCGCTCAAGAAGGCTGGAAAGTATTCTTAGCTGTTGAAGACAACGGAGGTTTTGCAGTTCAAGCAGCTGCTGGAGAAGTACAAAAAGCAATCAATGCTTCGGCTGAAAAACGTCACACCGACGTTGCTCGTCGTAAAGAAGACTTGCTTGGTACAAACCAATTCCCTAACTTCAACGAAATGGCTAACGACAAGATTGAAGAAACTGGTTGCAAGTGCTGCTGCTCACAAGAAAAGCCAGAAAATGCAGTTGAGGCTTTGAACAGCAAGCGTGCGGCAAGTGACTTTGAAGATTTACGTCTTGCTACCGAAAAAGCGGCAAACCGTCCTAAGGTGTTTATGTTAACAATAGGCAACTTGGCTATGCGCCTAGCTCGTTCTCAATTCTCTTCTAACTTCTTTGCTTGCGCAGGTTATGAAATCATCGACAACCTAGGTTTCGCAACAGTTCAAGAAGGTGTTGACGCCGCTTTGGCTAAGGAAGCCGACGTAATCGTACTTTGCTCTAGCGATGACGAATACGCTGAACTAGCTCCTGAAGCATATAAATATTTGAACGGTCGTGCTGAATTTGTAGTGGCTGGCGCTCCTGCTTGCAGCGAAGACCTAAAGGCAATTGGTATTACTAACTTTGTGAATGTTAAGAGCAACGTTCTTGAAACTCTTAAAGCATTCAACGCTAAACTATTAAAATAACATCGACTATGAAACCTAATTTCAAAAATATAGATATCGCAACCGATGCTTTTAATGTTAAGCATAATCCGATTGCTGAAGGCGAAACTTGGTTGACTCCTGAGCTTATCCCTGTTAAGCCTATATATACAAAAAATGATCTTGAAGGTCTTGAACACCTAGACTATGTAGCTGGTCTTCCTCCGTTCTTGAGAGGTCCGTATAGCGGTATGTACGCTATGCGTCCATGGACAGTTCGTCAATATGCAGGATTCTCTACTGCAGCCGAATCTAACGCATTCTATCGTCGTAACCTTGCTTCAGGTCAAAAAGGTCTTTCTGTTGCATTCGACCTTCCTACTCACCGCGGTTATGATGCTGACCACGAACGCGTAGTTGGTGACGTTGGTAAAGCTGGTGTATCTATCTGTTCTATCGAAGATATGAAAGTATTGTTCGATGGTATTCCATTGAATAAGATGTCAGTGTCTATGACAATGAACGGTGCCGTTCTTCCTGTTCTTGCATTCTATATCAATGCAGGTCTAGAACAAGGTGCTAAACTTGACGAAATGGCAGGTACAATCCAAAATGACATCTTGAAAGAATTCATGGTGCGTAACACTTACATCTACCCACCGGAATTCTCAATGCGTATCATCGCTGACATTTTTGAGTACACTTCTCAAAACATGCCTAAGTTCAACTCAATCTCTATTTCGGGTTATCACATGCAAGAAGCCGGTGCAACTGCCGATATCGAACTTGCTTACACTCTTGCCGATGGTCTTGAATACCTTCGTGCAGGTGTTAATGCGGGCATGACTATCGACCAATTTGCTCCTCGCCTATCATTCTTCTGGGGTATCAGCATGCACTTCTTCATGGAAATTGCTAA
>CAZSHA010000089.1:0-6726 GCA_964606575.1 uncultured Muribaculaceae bacterium
CCCCAGCGTTTTAGCTTTCTTGCTTTGCGAAATTCAAATGCTCTTCCCATGAGTTATCTTTGTTATATTTTTATGTATAATAATCTTGTTAAGTTTTGTGATTAGCGAAGTTTTGCTCCCACCTCACGTTCTAGGTTGGCGATAACTTTATTCATCACATTGTCTATTTGCTTGTCTTGTAGCGTCTTCTCGGCATCTTGCAAAGTGATGCTTATGGCATACGACTTCTTTCCAGCTTCCAAATTCTTGCCTTCATAGACATCGAAAAGTGTTACGCCTTGAAGTAGTTTCTTTTCCGATGATTTCACCACTTTTTCGATTTGTGCGAAAGTTACGGCTTGGTCTACTAGCAATGCTAAATCACGTTTAACTGGTTGAGTCTTTGGTAGGTCGGCAAAAGTTACTTTTTTCTTAGCTACCATCTTAACAATTACGTCCCAATTAAATTCACCAAAGAATACAGGTTGCTCTATATCCATTTTCTTTAAAACAGCATATTTAACAACGCCTAGCGAGCCTAGTGTTTTACCGCCTCGGTTGGTGATGTCAAGTTTTGCTGAGAATAAGTCGTTGCTAGATTGCGATACAACAATTTCGCCAGCGCTTATGCCAAGGCGTGAGAAAATGTTCTCGGCAACGGCTTTCAAGTCGAATACGGTAATTTTTCTTTCAGTTTGAGCCCAGTTGCCTTCCACATCGTTACCTGTCATCCAGATTCCTAGTGATGTGTGTTCAGAGAACTTAGCAAGGATTTTCTCGCTTGCATCGGCTTCGGGGGTGAAGTGGTAAACGTTACCAAACTCATACATCTTCACATTAGCCATGCGGCGATTGATGTTGTGAGCTATGCTTTCAAGACCTCCGAATAAAAGAGTTTGACGCATTACGTTAAGGTCGTTGCTTAATGCGTTCATGAGTTTCACACAATTAGCTTTCGGGAATGAAGTCAAGTCTTCATAGTATCCTTCGGCTGTAAGCGAGTTGTTCATTATTTCATTGAAACCGCATGCTGTGAGTTGTTCTGAAATCAACTTCTGCAAGTCGTTTTTCACGTCAACAATCGTTTTGTATGACAAGTTGCTGCGTACGCTCTCGTCAAATTCTACGTTGTTGTAGCCATAAACGCGCAAGATGTCTTCTACCACATCGCATGGACGTTGAACATCAACCCTATAGGTAGGAACAAGCAATTCAAGCTCTGTTTCGTTTTCTTTTACAATCTCAATTTCGAGGCTTTTTAATATGCTCTTTATGGTGTCGGCTGGAATGGCTTTTCCTATAAGAGAATTGACATATCCGTAGCTGAGTGTAACTGGGAATGCAGGGAACTCTACGGCTTTTTTGTCGACTATATCACCGCATATCTCACCTCCAGCAAGTTCTTTTACAAGCAAAGCCGCAAGTTTTAGATTGTAGACAGTGTCATTTGGGTCGACTCCTCTTTCAAAGTGGAAAGAGGCATCGGTGTTTAATCCGAAACGGCGTGCAGTTTTGCGAATCATCGTAGGATTGAAATAAGCCGCTTCTAGGAAAATGTCGGTGGTTTGTTCTGTTACGCCAGAGTCAAGACCGCCAAAAACACCTCCTATACACATGGGCTCTTCGCAGTTGCATATCATCAAGTCGTTTTCGGTTAATGTGCGTTCCACTTCGTCTAGAGTGACAAACTTCGTTCCGGCTTCAACGGTCTTAACCACCACTTTACCGCCTTTCACTTTAGCTAAGTCGAAGCAGTGTAGTGGTTGTCCCATGCCAAGAAGTACGAAGTTGGTGATGTCCACAATGTTGTTTATAGGGCGTTGACCTATTGCGTTGAGATAGTTGCGAAGCCATTCAGGACTTTCTTGTACTTTCACATTGCGAATCGTAACGCCGCAATAGCGTGGACAAGCCTCGGTGTCTTCTACAACCACTTCAATAGCACCGTCTTCACGGTCGCTTTTGAAATTCTCTACCGATGGGTGATGAAGCTCGGTTGTGCTGTCGTGCATATTAAGCCATGCGGCAAGGTCACGAGCTATTCCGTAGTGAGAACCTCCGTCAATGCGGTTAGGTGTTAAATCTACTTCTAACACATAGTCGTCCTTAACGTTATAGTAGTCTTTCACAAGAGTTCCGGCTGGCACGTCAAGTGGCAATTCAATGATGCCGTCGTGTGATTTGCCTACGCCGATTTCGTCTTCGGCACAAATCATACCGAATGATTCAACTCCTCGTATCTTAGATTTCTTTATTGCAAATTCTTTGTCACCATCGTAAAGTTTTGTTCCCACGGTTGCAACCACCACATGTTGACCTGCTGCAACATTAGGAGCTCCGCACACGATTTGTGTAGGGTTGCCGTCGCCTAGGTTGACAGTAGTGATGTGAAGGTGATCGCTGTCAGGATGGTTTTCGCATGTAAGCACCTCTCCCACGACAAGACCTTCAAGCCCGCCTTTAATTGTTTCAACTTTCTCGATAGTTCCGCATTCAAGTCCAAGAGAAGTAAGGGCAGCACCCAGTTCCTCTGGAGTTAGGTTGAAATCAATGTATTCTTTCAGCCAGTTATAAGATATATTCATAGTTTTAGAGTGTAAAAACAGTCGTTTTAATGCTCATTTTGAGCCATTTTGCCAAAAATCGCACAAATTTACAAAGAAAATTTTACATTCCCCTAGCATAAAACAACTTTTCAGCATTGATACGGTTTATAAATTCATTTCATACGATATATTGAAGATTCTTTCGTGTATTTGTTGTATTTTTGATGTTAAATATTATATATTTTGCGATGATATGAAAGATATGAGGTCTATAGTTTTGCTTATGCTGTTTATGGTAGGTGGAGCAGGTGCTACGGTAGCGGCAGATTACGACAAATTGGCGGCTAAGGCAGAGCGTTTTTTACAGTTCCAGGAATGGAATAGCGCTCATGCCATGTATATATTGATGATTAATGAGCGGCAAAGTGAACCTAAACCCTATTCTAGGGCGATAGTTATGAGCGGGTTGATGAAAGATGAACAGTCGCAAGTCAATTTGCTGGAAAATACTCAAAAACGAGGTATTCCGTTAGATTCTATATTCTCTGAAGTGAATAGTTTCTCTTTAGAGATAGGGGAATCGCAAGAATATGAACGTTTTCTCCGATTGGTTAAGTGCAAGCAACCGTGGATGGCTCGCCACATAAATATCAGATTGTTGAAATATTATGATTTCAGGAACGATGCTTCAAACATGGTAACGGTGGCGAATGAATTGTTGGCTGCGACTCCAAATGATGTAAATTATCTTCATACTGTTGCTAGAGGGTACATGCTATCAGGTGATTTTGATAAAGGCGAACTGACTTATAGGAAGATTCTCACCCTTGATAGTGGTAATTATGATGCGTTGCTGGGGCTTGGCAACTACTATTATGTGTTGTGGAAAAACGCAAATGGTAATCTTTCTCAATTGAGAGGCTGCAAGGTGAATGCGATAAAATATCTGCAAAAAGCCTATGATGTGAATCCTACACCATTCATTGCCCAGATAATAGAAGAATTATCGAAATGAAAACGTTTTGCTTATGTGAGTAGGTTGTATATTACTAGCGGGTAGTAGCGATGCTCGATGATGCGTACTCTAGCTGCCAATACTTCGGGTGTGTCGTTTGGAAGAACTCGGCATGGTGCTTGGAATATGATTTCCCCTCCGTCAAGATCTTCGGTCACAAAGTGAACGGTTATTCCAGTTTCCTTTTCTTTGGCTGCGATAACGGCTTCATGCACATGCAAGCCCCACATGCCTTTTCCTCCATATTTAGGCAATAAAGATGGGTGAATGTTCACTATGCGTCCCTTATAGGCTGATAGGATCGGGCTTTCTATTTTGCTTAAGAAACCTGCAAGTACTATCATGTCTATTTCCTCTTTTTGCAGTATTTCTATTATGGGTTGCGGATTTTTCCACACCTCTTTTGAGAATGTGTAAGAGGGTATCCCCAATCTTTCCATTCGTTGGTGAACATAAGCATCAGCTTTGTTTGACAACACGAATTTTAGACGCACGCTCTCATTGCCCGTAAAATAGCGGGCGATAGCTTCGGCATTAGAGCCGTTTCCTGAAGCAAAAATCGCAATATTTTTCATATTGCAAATATATTACATTTTAATTGGATAATTATAAATCGGGGTGGTAAAGTTTACTATAAGTCTATGGCTTCTGTTTGTTCATGCCGTAGTGGGTGTAGAACAAGAAGGTTTGACTTATACCTCTCATAGCCAAATAAGCTATGAACGATAGCCATAGCCGATTGTTATCGTTCTCGCCGGGTACTAAATAAAATAGGCAAAAGAAAGTAGCCGATGCTGTGGCAATAGCTATTAACATTCCTCTTGTGGCTGTCATTCCTATGAAAACGCCGTCCCATACAAAAGCAGCCATGCCAGCAAACGGTATGGCAACACACCACCAATAATATGTCATAGCTGTTGCTATGACGGTAGTGTCATTGGTGAGCAATGAGAATATTTGATGTAATCCAGTAGCATAAACTATACTGAATAATGTGGCTATAGCTGTTCCCCAATAGAAAAGCTGGCGGATGCAACGGTTGCGGTTATTCAACTCTTTTGCTCCCGTGTATTTGCCTACTAAGGCTTCTCCTGCAAATGCGAAACCATCCATAAAATAGGAGAACAATATAAACAATTGCATCATCAAGGTGTTGGCGGCAAGTGTCACATCTCCGCTTCTCGCTCCTTGTGCCGTAAAAAACAGTGTTACCAGCATCAGACAGAGGCTGCGTATGAAAATATCACGGTTTACGTTAAAGAATAGCCCCAATTCTCTAACCTCCAATGTTTCCCTCCAGTTTATTCTTGTCAATATGCCTTTATGCCTCTTAATAATATAGAATAATGCTAAAAACAAGCCTATGTAAGAGGCGATAAGCGTTCCGATGGCTATACCTATGAATCCCATTTTTAATACGAATACAGCAACAAGGCTTGCGGCGATATTAGCGACGTTAACGCATATTGATATATACATGGGTCGTGTTGAGTCTTGCATCCCCAAAAACCATCCTTTAATAGCCATCATAGACAAAATGGCGGGAGCATTCCACACGCATATAAAGAAATAGCTTTGTGCCAACTGTTTGACTTCTTGCGATGGGGCAATTGCTTTTAGTGCTATCCATTGGAGTGGATATTGCAGGGCGATGATTGCGAAGGATATGATTAATGCTAGCGAAACGGCTCTAATAAGGGTTGTGGCGGCTAATGCGGGATTTTTACTGCCGTAGGCTTGTGCCGTTATTCCCGATGTACCCATACGCAGAAAGCTGAAATTCCAGTATATGAGGTTAAACATCATTGTACCCACTGAAATAGCACCGATATATTCAGTTTTGCCAAGGTGTCCCGAAATAGCTGTGTCGATAAGTCCTAATAGCGGAACTGTGATGTTGGCAACAATGGCTGGGAGGGCGATATGTAGGATTGGCTTGTTCAATGGGTTATAAAATTCCAAAATGAGTTAAAGCGTTGAGAATACCATCGCTATCGACTGATGTAGTTACGTAGTCGGCAGCTTGTTTCACTTCGTCGGCAGCATTGCCCATAGCAACGCCTATTGCCGCATGCTTTATCATGTCGATGTCGTTGCCTCCATCGCCGAATGTCATGGTTTCCGACAATTTTATCCCATAGCACTCTAGCATTTTATCAATACCGTTGCTTTTACTGCTGTCTTTGGGGATAATGTCGAAAAAGTCGGGACTCCAACGCATAGATTTACAATTAGGCATATAGCTTTCGGCTATCTTAAGTTCCGATTCCTCTTTACGGTTAAGGAAAATGCCGAGTTGGAACACATTGTCTTTGCTGCAACTCGCCATGTCTACAATGGGAGGTACAGCCACATTCACTTTAGCCCATGCATCTATTACGACTTGGCTAGCTTCGGTCATCGTTTCACGGTCGTTATACACAAACTCCACCGGGAATGGTCGTGTACTATGGAACTCAGCAAGGTTTATTAAATCTTCTTTAGGAATGGAACTTTCAAATATAACCTCGCCTTTGCCAGTTGTGCAACAACTGCCGTTTAGGGTGACATAGCCGTCAAATTCGGGGAATTCTCTAATCTTTTGGATTTGCCTCCAAGAACGTCCTGTGGCGATAAACCGCTTTATGCCTTTGCGTTTCAGTTCCTCTAGGGCATATATTGTAGATTGAGGCACTTTGTGCGTGTCAAAAGAAACCAGAGTACCGTCAATATCAAAAAACACTGCTTTAATCATAAAAAATCGGAATGGTATTGCAAAAATAAGCAAATTATTTGATATTGAGTTTTTTCTAGAGCCTAGGTGCTTTTGGGTTCTATTGATGTGGTTGAATCCTTTAAGGGATGAGCCATAATCCTTAATCTAAAAACTTAAAGAATTATGAAAAAATTGAATTACTTGTGGATGTTAGGTCTGCTTATGTTTGTGGCTGTGAATTTATGTACTTGTTCTGATGATGACGAAGACAATCCAGGGAACTCCGATTTGGTAGGCACATGGCAGGTATTTACTGATAAAGGCTGGGACAAGATCAATGGTGAAATTGAATACGAATGGGATCAAGAGGGAGATGAATTGGGTGACCAGATGGGAACTGTAGTATTCAAAGAAGACGGAAGATCAATATGGTAACATTTACGGGCACAAAAACGAAGCGTACAATGTGGGTGTAGTGCTTTGAATGGTTA
>CAZSHA010000090.1:0-6456 GCA_964606575.1 uncultured Muribaculaceae bacterium
ATTAGACACTGGTGAATACTTTTTCAGCCTACTTTTTGCATATTAAGCCTAAAAAACATCTTCACCTTATTTCTATAATGCCTACCACCCCCTTCATGCTAGAAGACTTTCAGTCTTTCGTTTTCACTTATTACGGTCAAATAATGGTCTGTTTAACTAGAAAATCCATCCCAATTAAACTATGGGACAAGAACAAGCCGCAAGCCCAAATCGGAGTCGCCGTAAGTCGGAGTGCTGCGGGAGCGACCCGACACCCGGCTGTACCTCGCATTGCGGTTCCAGCTACCGCCACGATTCACGCAGGAAGAGCCTGTAGCAGGACCAGTAGGGTCGGTCTGTGCGGCGGAATCATAAGTGCCGTACCAATCTCCACACCATTCACAAACGTTTCCGCTCATATCGTAGATCCCTAGCTCGTTCGGAGCTCTTGTCCCTACCGCATGGGTCGTAGATGACGAGTTGTAGTAGTACCATGCCACGTCCCCTATGGTATCGCCGCCTGAGTACTTGTAGCCTTGACTCTTTTTGCCGCCTCGGGCGGCATATTCCCATTCAGCCTCGGTGGGCAGGCGGAATGTCCTGCCGGCAAGCTCGTTGAGCTTTGTTATGAACGCCTGGCAATCTTCCCAAGAAACATTCTCGACAGGAAGATTTGCTCCTCTAAAGTTACCCCCAAGTTATTTTCCGTTAACTACCCTCAGCATCAATCCACTTTCCGAAACTGACCCTGTTTTTCGGTATTTTTATTTATGTTTGTGAATTTTGGCATAATATAATTTTCTCCAGATGCAGAAACAACAAAAATCAATCAGTCGGTTATGTCAATCCATTCAGCAGAGCCTCGCAAGCATCTTCCAGCAGGTTCAAGACCAGTTCAAAACCTTCCGCTCCTTCATAGTATGGGTCAGGAACATAATCATAATGCTGGTAATGACGTATATATTTCCCCATCATCACCACTTTATCACACTCTTCTAGCGTTGCCGCCATGTCCTGAAGATTCCTAAAATTTGAGCCGTCCATAGCCACAATAAGGTCGAATTCCTCAAAATCTCGACCTATCACTCTGCGGCTACGATGCGTTAAATTACACCCACGACGTTGAGCATGCACACGCATACGCCTATCTGGCAACTCACCAGCATGCCCGCCATAAGTTCCCGCAGAGTCAAGATAAAACCTGTCGCTCAAACCTCGCTCGTCAATCAATGCCTGCATTACACCTTGCGCCGCAGGCGAACGGCAAATGTTTCCCAAACAAACAAATAATATCTTTATTTTCTCTTTACCTTTCAAGGTGTTAATTATTTTATCCATGTTGCGGCATTCTATGTGGTTTACATTTTGTTAGCGAGAATGTGAGTTTCGTAAGTTGGCAATCATTCTTGATGCTGCGGTTTCTGCGCTGCGGGCATCGGTCAATCGGCTAGCTATACGCTCATAGCCGTTCAACATACTGCTTAACTGCTCACTGTCATTTTCTAGCAATGGCTTCAATTCCTCTGTAATCCTATCAGCATTACAGTTGTGCAACAACAATTCGGGGACGACCTCATCATCGGCTATCAAATTAGGCAACGAAACATATTTAACTTTCAAAAGATGAGAATAGAAAGTGTACACTAACTTGCTGCCACCCATGCGATAACACACAATCTGCGGAGTTTTCAATATTGCGGTTTCCAATGTAGCAGTTCCGCTGGTTACCAAAGCGGCTCTGGCATGATGCACCAACTCAAAAGATTTCCCAAACAGCACCTTAGGCGACACTCCACCACATCCAATTTTCTTGAACACGCTATTATAAAACTCCTCCGATAGACCAGGCGCACCGCCCACTACAGCTTGATACTCGGGAAAACGAGCCACAGCATTCAGCATCTCTTTCAAATTATCTCTTATCTCCTTCTTCCTAGAGCCAGGTATCAACGCTATTATAGATTTATTATCGTCAAGACCATTTGCCGAACAGAAATCAGCAATCGGCTTAAACTTATTTTTCGCATCGGCTATTTCGTTAACCGTAGGATTTCCAACGTACTCAACATGATAGCCATGCCGGTCGTAAAACTCTGTTTCAAACGGCAGAATCGAATACAATTCAGATATATATTCCTTGATTTGCTTTACACGGTATTCTTTCCACGCCCACACTTTAGGCGATATATAATAATATACAGGTACGCCCAATGAATGAGCATACTTAGCCACCTTCAAGTTGAAAGACGGATAGTCTACAAGTACCACAGCATCAGGCTTCCATGCGTCGATTATTTTTGTGGCGATCTTCAAGAATCCCATTATAGACCCCAGATGCTTAATCACCTCGATGAATCCCATGAATGCCATATCTTTATAATGGACTTCGGGCAAAACGCCACTAGCCTGAGCCATAAAATCACCGCCAAAGAATCTAAACTCCGCTTCTGAGTCTTGAGTCATCAGCGCTTTTATCAGTTGGGCGGCATGTATATCACCCGATGCCTCACCCGCAATTAAGAAATATTTCATAACACTGCAAAAATAATAATATTATATCATTCCACAGCACGGCTTAACATACATAAACCAAAACAATCATTTATAGGTGGCACGATAATAAAAAAAGCTGTCGCACTCGCACGAGCGTAACAGCCTCAAACTTTTTCTTTAATTCCTTGCTTATAATTATTCAGCAACTGCAGCAGAGTCAGCAGCTACAGAATCAGCAGCTACAGTGTCAGCAGCTACAGAATCAACAGCTACAGTGTCAGCAGCTACAGAATCAGTAGCAGCAGCTTCAGTCTTAGCGCCACCGCAAGAGAACAATGATACGCTAAATACAACAGCAAGTAATAAAACTAACTTTTTCATTTTCTTTTAAATTTAATAATAAAACAATATTCTTTTAGCTTCAAAAACGTTGCAAATTTACAACAAATATTTTAGATGCAAACACTTTTTCACGTTTTTTTCTACAAATCTTCACTTTTTCAAGTTCAACAGCAAATAAAAACGTAATTTAATGTGGCAATGGGGTTTCTAATTCGATAAGAAAAAAACTCCGATTTTATTTTATAATCAATCGGAGAATTCATATTAATTAGTATACAAAAAGCGTTTTATACTACGTTTCGGAGTTTTCTCAAATTCGTTGGCAAATAGCTGAATCTTTGCGACTTGCTCGTATGGTGCCAACAACTTATTCAAATCCTTACGAACCACCTCCATAACTTCTGGCAACTTGTCACGAGTCATTCCGTCGGTATCCATCTTATCGTAGTCTGGATAAACAAGTCCTACGATTTTTCCGTCACGCTCAACGATAAGGCTTTCCATAACATAAGGCATATTGTTGAGTTTCGACTCTATCTCTTCAGGATATACGTTTTGGCCGCTTGCTGTAAGAATCATAGTCTTCGACCTACCTTTTATATATATAGTGCCATCGGCATCCATTGTACCCATATCACCAGTGTTCAACCAACCGTCATCATACAGCACCTTATCGGTAGCCTCAGTGTTATTGTAATATCCTTTCATCACGTTTTCACCACGCACATGTATCTCTCCCGGAATATTCTGAGGATCGGATGACATAATCTTGGCTTGCATGATTCCTGGAAGCACTTTTCCTGACGAATGCAGCTTGAAGTCTTTCCAATAGGTATAGCTCACAAGTGGAGCGCACTCAGTCATACCATATCCTACAGTGAATGGGAATTTTATCTTATACAAAAACTCTTCCACTTCTTTATTTAGCGGAGCACCGCCCACAATCACCTGTTCAAAGCAACCGCCAAAGGCTTCGACCAGCTTCTGGCGTATTTTCCCATAGATAGTCTTATCCAGCAACGGTATTGCCATAGCCCAACGCATCATACCCTTACTTATCATTGGCAATATTTGCTTACGGTAAATTTTTTCCAAGATGAGCGGAACACATATAATAAGGTTAGGTTTCACCTCTGCCATTGATTTCAAAATTATCTTAGGCGACGGTATCTTACCCAACAACGTGATGTGTGTACCCACAGCTAGCGGGGTCAACAAATCGAAAGCACATCCATAAGCATGAGCGAGCGGCAAGAACGACAAGCAACGAGAGCCTTTATAATGCAGGTTCTGCTTCATGCCGAAAATCACATTCCCGGCAATATTGTTGCCCGTAATCATCACACCCTTGCTGAATCCGGTAGTTCCCGATGTATAATTGAGTATCATCAGTTCGTCGTTGCCCACATCGGCAAAACGCAAACAGCTCCTACTAAACACCTGCTTATGCAAGGTATAGAAATTCTTCGACAGATTGTCCAATTCTGTACCTATCGCCTCACCTGTGCGTTGAGCCAACAACTTGTTATCCTCAACCGCAATCACCGCACGCACGTTTTTAAGTGCCGAAGCGTCAAGATTCTCCCATATAGAATGGCTGCTAAACATTAGAACAGCCCCAGAATGATTGACTATGTGCTGAACATCATGAGGATTGAATTCTTGAAGAATAGGCACAATAACAGCACCATAGGTGATTGTACCAATAAACACAGTTATCCATTCGCTAGTGTTTTTTCCTATCAACGCAATCTTATCACCGCGCTTGATATTGCACCTACGATATAACTCATGAAGCATAGCTATTTTTTCGGCGAAATCGCCGTAAGTCATAGTTTTCTTCTCGGTATAGTCTGTTAAGGCTGGCAAGTTCCAATTCTCTTTGAAACTGTTTTCGTAAATTTTGATAATATTTTCCTTCATCATAACATCATCTCTTTTCGGATGGCTTTCATCCCGATATCTTTGCAAAGATAGTCACATTAGATTCCCCCTCAAAGACAAATCGCACATTTTTTTCATTTTTGAGCAAAATCCATATTATTTAATCATTGTAAACATGGTTTACGCTCTATCCAATCTAAAATTGGCACGCCATATTTCTTCCCAATACTTGCACAAAGTTCTAACCAATTTTCATAAACCACACCCCCTCTTAACAACTTCGGGTTAAACTCCTCAATTAAAGACAACATATCATTATCTATATCGGTCAACAAACGCCTAACCACATCAGAACATTCTACAACAGTATTAAAAATTTGAGATACTGATTTTTCAAGTTCTATGCCATCCACAGAAACTATACGCCCGCCTGCCGTAAACACATCTCTAATATTCGGCATGACAACTTGACAATACGAACACAGCCATAAAGTTGCTTGATTGTATTTCTTATAACCTCGTTTTGGATTCAACGTTTCAGGGAATAATATCAAACATTTCGCAAGCAATTCTTTACGTTCACTCATAGGCACTGCATTCCACAGTCTAACATTAAAACGCTTTGTATTGCCATCTTCATCTTGCGTAAGCCACCAAGGCATTTCTTCCTTATTTTCTCTTTTAGCTTTATCTCGATAATATGCCCTTACACGGCTAATCGAATCTTGCGACACTCTTAACTCATCATAAGTCGTTCCCATCTTCGCAAATATCGACTGCCCTTTATCCAATTCCATATTTATCAAATATCGAGGGGAGTGAGTTACCGCCACGTCACATAATACATCCTGATAGGGTCTACATCTAAATTCAGGAGGATTCCCTCCAAGTTTGCCAAATAGCATGTATATATTTTCAACATATTTGCTTCTCGTAGACTCAACAATACTGCTTCCTGTTGATTTCCAATGGTCTTTGTTGGTGGATTTCACTTCCACTCCATAATAGGTTTCAGCAATAATATCTGGAAAATTTTGCCCCGACACCAATTCTACGTTTTTAGGATCAAAAGGTGTATTGGCACACGCAATCTTCAATGTATCAAGCGACACTTGCTCTAGCTTAGACGGACTTATCGACTTAAATTTTAAAGGATTGGCTTTCGATTCCTCATTTAAAATGTTTTCTGTTTTTGACATCAATTCAGCAAAAGCCTCATTAGCTAGACTAACATCCTCTTTTCTAATCGCTATAATATTTCCCTTATGTTCCATTCCTATCCAAAATAAACATTCCACAAATTCTGTATTCTTCTTGCCAAATTATAAGCGAGCATAGGCGGCACGGCATTACCTATAACTTTATAGGCACTAGATGGGCTAACATCATATTTTTTCGTATAGCCTTTATAATGAACAAAGGGATAGTCTGGCGGGAACGTTTGAATAAGGGCACACTCTCGAGGAGTTAATCTGCGTTCAGCCAAACCCCTCCCCAATTCATCATAATTCTTTCCTCCATGTTCAACCGACAAACGCCTATATTCTATATTTCCATGATGCTCCGAACGTATAGTTGGAGCCAAACCATTGATGTTAATCTCACTCTGACCCTGGCAATGTTTTCCCATATATTTTGCTTGAGAATAAAACCGCTGCGACAAGTCACACGTATTCTCTGGCTCTAACAACCCCTCAAATATATCCTTACAAACAACCGGTCGTCGTAATTTATCATTATTAGCTGAGTGATTATGGG
>CAZSHA010000091.1:0-6450 GCA_964606575.1 uncultured Muribaculaceae bacterium
TCTCTCCAGACGACTTAATATCATTGCTGATATTGGTTGTTGTCGTTTAACGAGTGCAAATGTAGGAGTAATTTTTATAACATGCAAATTTTTTGGCGTTTTTTTGAAGAAAAAAATCAATAAAAAACAGCATGATTACATAAACTGCTGATTATTCGATTTCTACAACCGTTATTCCAGCACCTCCAAATTGTACATGCTCGTCACGATAAGATTTCACGTTAGGTACAGTGTTTAAATATTCTCGTATTCTTACACGTAAAATACCTGATCCAGTTCCATGAAGTATTCTCACTTGGCGACAATTAAATTGGGTGGCATCGTCAATAAAATATGTTACAGCTTGAATAGCTTCATCAGCACGCATACCACGCACATCGATTTCTTGTTTGAAATTTAATTGACGTTTACGAATTTCATCATTACCCGAGTTTTTAATTAATGTAGTGTTTGATTTTAGGGTGGATGCGGTCGCATTTGATTTATTTAAACGCTTTAAATCGACTTTAGTCTTTAATAAACCAAATGCCACTATCGCACGTTTTCCCTCTATAGATAAGATTTCACCGCTGGTTTTAGTGTCATCCATAGTGACAAAATCACCCACATTGAAAGAATCGTTTGCCGTATTTTTTTCGCCAATTAACTGTTCGTTATGTTGTCGTTTTTTATGCTTCTGTTGTATTGTTTTTATGGTATCAGTATCTTTTTCTCCATTCGCTAGACGTGATTTGAATTCGTTTAATTGTCGGCGAATTTCCTTGGTTTGCTCTTTCTCGGCTTGAGCTAATCTTATATCGTGTATCGTTCGCTCTATTGTAGAATTGCTTTGCTCTAATATCTCTTTGGCTTCTTGTTTTGCCGCACGTATTATCTCCCGACGTTCGGCGTTTAGACTTTCGGCTTGAGTATTATATTTTTCTACTATTGCATCTATTTTCTTTTGTTTCGCATGTATTTCTATACGTTTATTTTCCCAGTATTTTCGGTCACGAGCAATATCCAGTAAATATTTATCCATATTTACATAGTCACTACCAACTATAGAAATTGCTTCTTCCACGACATTTTGCGGTAAACCAATCTTCCGTGCAATTTCTATTGCGAACGAACTTCCTGGGTAGCCGATGGATAGTTTGAACAATGGTTGCATCTTGCCTCGGTCATACAGCATTGCACCGTTTACAATGCCTTCGTTGTCTTGCGCAAATGTTTTAAGATTCTGGTAATGCGTTGTGATAACGCCAAATATCCTTTTTTCATTGAGCTGATGCAAAATGGATTGTGCTATAGCTCCACCTATTTGAGGTTCAGTGCCGCCACCAAACTCGTCAATAAGAACTATTGTCGACGAATCCGACTTCTGCAAGAAATATTTCATATTAGTGATATGGGAACTATACGTGCTTAGATCGTTCTCTATTGACTGTTCGTCACCAATGTCAATAAATAAATTGTTGAAAATGCCAATATGAGAATTGGCATAAACTGGCGGTAACATACCGCATTGGGTCATATACTGAATGACACCCACAGTTTTCAAACAGACCGATTTTCCACCAGCATTAGGACCTGAAATCAATAGTATGCGGTCTTTCCCGTCTAATTTTATATCCAGAGGAACAACTTCTTTATTATGCTCTTTTAAGGATAAAAATAATGTGGGATGTACTGCATGATACCATTCGATTTGTGGATCTTTCTCTAGGTTTGGCATATTGCAATCCAATTCATGTGCAAACAACGCTTTAGAACGGATAAAATCTATTTGTCCTAATATATCGTAAGATATAAGCATGTCATCGATGTGCGGACGTATCAAATCTGATATTTCTGTCAATATCCTAATTATTTCACGTCGCATATCACTTTCAAGCTCACGTATGGTATTGTTGGCTTCTACAATCTCGCCTGGTTCTATATATACAGTTTTTCCTGTAGCCGATTCATCATGCACTATTCCTTGTATTTTCCTCTTGTACATCGGAGCAACAGGAATAACGAGCCTACCATCACGTACTGACGGCGACACATCATTATCTAAGATTCCTGATTGTTTTCCTTCTGAAATAATACGTCGCAAAATACCATTAATGCTAGACATTGTAGTTTGAATAGCACGCTTTATCGACATTAACTCTGGCGATGCGTTGTCCTTTATATTGCCAAATTTATCCAATATATTATCAATCTCTTTCAGTATTGGATTGAACGATTGCATACCAGAACATAGATTGGACAAATATGGATAAGGTGTAATTCCATCTTCATTGCTGTGTTCAAAAAATGACGAGATTGCACCAATTGTTCCTAATGAACGACGTAAACGGAACAAATCTTCAGTTTGCATATATGACCCTTGCGCTCGAATAGATAATAAAGCTGGCGTAACGTCATGAAAATCATTTAAAGGGAATTCCGCTCTTGATATTATTATTGATAGGAACTCATTGGTTTCGCATAATTTACGCAATACGTCTTCATATTTAACCGAATACGACATTTTTTTACAATGGTTGATTCCCAACGGACTCATACATTGCTTTTCCAACACACGCCTAATTGTGTTGAAACCGACTTTAGATTCAAAATTATTTGGATATATCATTACACTGCAAAATTAGTACAAAAATGAATATTTTTTGTGAACTCAACTAAAAAAGGCATATCTTTGTATAAATAAACATTACATTATCAGAATTAAGTTTATGACAACTGAGATTAAGTACAATAAGCATTTGGTGTTCACAGCTGCGTGTATAGGAATGTGCTTTTTTGGCATTGCTACTATCACATTAGGCTCTATCTTACCGCAATTAACCGACAAATTAGGGTTTGACAATTTGCAAGCTGCGGCATTGGTTACATTTATGCCTATAGGAAGTCTTGTCGGGTCGACATTTTTCGGTCCCATCATCGACCGTTTCGGGCATAAGGCTATGTTCATGCTTTCTAGCCTCATATTGCTTCTAGGTCTTCAAGGCGTTGCTCTTTTTAGTGATATCGCATTGTTGCAGTTATCTATATTTGCGATAGGTTTAGGAGGGGGGGTGCTAAATGGTGAAACAAATGCCCTTGCAGCCGACATATCAACAGAGAACGAGAAAGGGTCTAGATTGAGCTTTTTAGGTGTTTTTTACGGAGTAGGAGCTATGAGCATACCTGTATTGCTTAGGTTTTTATCTGAGTATTATCAATATAATGTGGTTTTGCATGGTCTTGGACTGGTTATGCTAATTTCGATTCTATTTTGTGGCGCTATTAAGTTTCCTGCACCGAAGCAAGCAAAGGGATTTCCTATCAAGAAAGGTATTGGCATGCTCAAAGACAAAGGTTTGCTACTCCTTAGCTTTATTCTGTTTTTCGAGAGTGGCATTGAAGTGTGTTGCAGTACTTGGACTACATCCTATTTCGACCAAGTGACCGATATAACTTCTAGCCAAGGGTTGACAGCACTTTCGTTTATGATAATTGGATTAACTGTGTCACGTATAGTGCTTACTATGGTATATAGAAAGATTAAACAGCAAAATGTACTGCCGTTCTGTTTGGTGTTAGGAGCTACAGGATTCTTGTTGCTTACTCATTCACCGCATTATTTAAGGGCATATATAGGCATGTTCTGTATCGGAGCTGGATTAGCTGCAACATTCCCTACAGTGCTAAGCATTATCGGTAGTATGTACGCATCGCTATCTGGTACTGCTTTCAGTATAGCATTGGCTGTTGGATTGATAGGGCAAGCAGTTTTCAACTATAGCACAGGAGCATTATCTCAATTGTTTGGCATTGAAATGTTCCCTACGTTGATGGCAACAAGCATAGTATTAATGATGGTATTATTCCAATTTACAATTAGAACTAACAAGAAAAAATAAAAATATCATGAGATTCAGAATTTCATTAAAAAAATTTGCCTTAAGCATTTTATTTGCATTCTCGGCTTGTATTTATAGTGCGGCTAACAGCCCAGTTAAAGTCAGTCCAGCATCAGTAGGTATTGAGCCTAAACAAATGCTTCTGCTATATGATTCGTTGATGTCGAGCCAAATAACGGAGATACATCATTTAGTTGTTATGGTTGACGGCAAAATTGCAGGAGAATTACATCCTGAGCCGTTTAAAAAAGAATATAGGCATACGCTATACTCTGTGTCAAAGACTTTCGTTTCCGTTGCTGTAGGGTTAGCCATAGATGACGGCTTGTTGACTGTAGATGATAAATTGGCGACGTTTTTCCCTGAATATGTATCTGATTCAGTCGATGCTCGTTTACGTGACATAAGGATCAAAGACATGTTAACTATGCAGTCTGGCTTTAAGACTGAAACATGGATGCGAAACAAGCAACAGCATTGGATTGAATATTATTTGTCAAGACCATTGAAAGCTGACCCGGGTACAAATTATTCATACGATTCAATTGAGTCTTATTTATTGTCGGCTGTCGTCCAGAAGGTGACAGGAAAAACGGTTATGGAGCTTTTGAACGAACGTATTTTCCACCCTATGGATATAACTGATGTTGAATGGGAGCAATGCCCAGATGGTATTAATGTTGGTGGCTGGGGAATATATTTATCTTCACATTCCCAAGCATTATTCGGTCAACTGCTTTTACAAGGCGGGTGCTGGAACGGAAAACAGCTGATATCAAAACGATGGATTGATGAAATGATGACAGTACGTGTTGTTCGTGATGCAAATGATTACGGTTATCAAATTTGGCTGTGTGAGTATCCGGGAGCATGGCGTGCCGATGGGGCATTCGGGCAATATATTATAATAGTTCCTCAAAAAAACATGGTGGTTGTTTTGAATCAATGCTCACGTAGCAAAGGTTTCCCAGAACGTAGTAACATTTGGCATACAGTGGTAAAGAGCTGCTTGAATTGTGCGATTGATGTGAAACCTGATGAGCTGAAAGCTGTAGAAGATTATGAGAACACCGCTATGCTTCCTGTTTTGGATGGTGATAACGTGAATGAGTTGGCAAAAAAATATAACGGCAAGACGTTTAGCCTTGACAAGAATAAATTAGGGTGGAAATCAATAAAGTTCACTTTTGCCGATAATAACGTTAATTTTGAAATAACTGATGCCGATAACAAGAAAAGTTGCATAAAAATGGGCTATAAACAATGGATAACATCTCAATTGAGCGGTTATCCGCATTATTCTATCCAAGCACAAAACCGCTTCAGTGGTATTAGCGGCCCATTTTATACTGGCTCATGCTATGCTTGGCAAGATAATTCTTTAAAGGCTAAAATTCATTATGTGAATTGGATAACAGCTGTAGAACTGACTTGTGCTTTTGATGGTGACAATTTGACAATAGAAGTGTCTGAAAATTTCCCATCAAAGCCATTCAAGATAAACGCAAAGAAGAAATAATGCTTAGGAAATACAACTATGAGAAAGAAGAACTTACTAAGTTTTTTGTTAGTCGCATGTGTAGCATGTTCCGCTTCGGCACAAATTTATTATAAAACAAATAAAGAGGAGAATACTTATACTCCAACAGTAAATTATCCATATCTATTAAATGATTTTACCGAAGGAAGAGCATATCGCCAGCAAGGAAAAGTGCATAGTGATGCACTGTTTAACGTAAGTCTTGTGGGCAACAAATTGCATTTTGTAGATGAAAACGATGACAACATTGTTAAAGAGTGCGTAATGGATGATGTGGATAGTGTGAGGATAGGTGAACATCTTTTTGTCAAATATGAAGACATGGTGGTACGAGTGGTGGCTAAAAACAAGAAAAATATGTTGTTGAAGCTAGAATATATAAATCAAGATGATTTATTTCAAAAAATGGCTGGTCTACAAACGTTTGGTGCGGGACAATCTGCGTCAGTCTTACACCAAAGGTTTGTAGAGGATGAAGGGTCTGATATCAAATTATCTTTAAAAAAGAAGTACTTAATGTTAATCAATGGTGTAATCGTTGAGGCAAAAAATAAAGATGTTGAGAAAGCTATTGAACGTAGCCAGATTATTAATTTTCGCTCATTTGTGAAAAAGAATAAGATTAATTGGAAGAGGGAAGAAGGCTTGATAAAAGTTTTAAGTTTCTTTTAATTAGTTTAAGCTATTGTTTGATTGGAGTTTATGAATAAACAAAACAGTATCTTGAACAAAAACTAAAATAAAAACTATTTTGGGGGGTTGCATAAATGGAAATAAAATCTTAACTTTGCACTCGCAAAACAGAAATGGCGGGATAGCTCAGTTGGTTAGAGCGTCGGATTCATAACCCGGAGGTCACGAGTTCAATTCTCGTTCCCGCTACACTGCAAAACTGCTGAAGCGACGGACTAAAATATAGTTCGTTGCTTTTTTTTTATAAGATGCTCGGGATATAAATTGCGGCTTAATATGCAAAAAGGGGTCAGCGGATATTTCTGGTTGTTAGATACGGTAAATCAAGAATAAAGGGTT
>CAZSHA010000092.1:0-6399 GCA_964606575.1 uncultured Muribaculaceae bacterium
TGTAGTATTTCGGCTCTTCGGGTGTTGCAAGTCCTTTGGCTATGTCGAAATGCTTTTTCGAGTAATAGACCATCTTGCCCTCCTTGCGCTTGGGTATGACATTCTTATATACAAAGGTGTAGATTGCCGATAGCGTCATACCGAACTTCTCCTGCAACTCCGCTACACTGTACCATTCGGTAATGCTTGCATCAGGAGCTTTCTTGGCAAAGTAGGAGTCGATGTGTTTCTTACTCCAATAGGTTCTGCCACGATTAAATGTGCGAGGGATATTATGCTCTTTCGCAATCTCATAAATCCACGACTCCTTAACGCCAAATTTCTCTTTAATTTCGGCTGTGGTGTAGAAGTCGGTAATTGGGACTTTTTCTTTTGGCTTGTTCTTTTCACTCACAGTGATATAGTCAAACATTTTATATATGTCTGATCGCCTTATGAGTGTTTTCCCATCAAATCTAACAGCCTTGATTTTGCCATACCTGATGTAGCGGTAGATTGAAGTTCTGCCGACACATAAAAATGCAGATACTTCGGTCGGTGTTAAGAACTCCTTTTCAGAATGAGGTTTTGCCTCTTCATCAAATTTGAGTTGAAACTCTTGTACTCTCTTTTTCCTTACTCTCTCTTTGTATGCAAGGTTTGCACATCTGTGAGAACAGTAGGCAGTAGAGGTCTTGTGTGCGGTAAAAATCACACCGCACCACTCGCATTTTTTCTGAATGTCAATGTTACTAGCCATTTTAATTCTCTTTTTAGTTCGCCAATTCTGTTTCATCGCGTACCACAGCGTACCAATGCGTACCAACTTCTCCGTCATCTGACCGATGAAATTTCGCACTTCGGTTCGCGAGGTACACAGGAGGTACAAAAACAGGCGTAAAAAGGCTTAGCAACGATTAACAACGATGCTTGCACAAAAAGAGTGCAAACCGAACGCAAATACAAGTGTACTTGTAATTTGCTGAGGTGCAGCCTCTTTTATGCAAACAAATATAGCACCCGTAAAGAGTGCTATACTAATCATTTATGATTAATTTAACTTGTTTGTAATCAACTACTTACTTCCCGATGCAGAAGCGGGAGAAGATGGAGCCGAGGATTTCGTCGGTGCTAATTTCGCCAGTGATTTCGCCGAGGTAGTGCATACACTCACGTATGTCTTGGCTGACGAAGTCGCCGCTAATTCCCATCCCCAGACCTTCGATAGCTCGTGTAATGGCTTCGCCTGCGTGTTGCAGAGCTTGGTAGTGTCGGGCGTTGGTCACAATCACTTGGTTGGCATCGCCAGTATCAGGCATGGTGGCATGCTCCACTAGCATTTGTTCCAACTTCTCTAGTCCTATGCCGTTCTTCGCTGATATGTATACCAACGAGCCGTTCCCGTCCAATAGTTTTTCCATAAATGAAGCTACGGATTTACGTTTTTCATCGTCGAGCGTATCCATCTTGTTTACTATTGCGAGCAACGATTTTCTGTTTGCATTGGCATGTGTGCGTTCCAGAATCTCTTTGCATAGGTTTGTTATGTCGTCAAATGAACTGTTGGCATCAATCACCCAAAGCACTATTTGTGCCTCGTCTAGCTTCTTGAACGTGCGTTCTATGCCCATCGACTCTATTGTGTCGTCGGTTTCTCTGATTCCTGCTGTGTCGATAAATCGGAATAGCGTTCCGCCAATGGTGATGGTGTCCTCTATCACGTCACGTGTAGTGCCGTGAATGTCGCTCACTAGCGCCCGGTCGTCACGTAGCAAGTGATTGAGCAGAGTAGATTTGCCTGCGTTGGTTTCTCCCACAATTGCACAAGGCACACCGTTCTTTATTGCGTTGCCCACGGCGAAAGAGCCTGCCAGCGAGTCCACGGTTGTTTTTATCACGCCAGCTAGGTCGAGAAGTCTTGTGCGGTCGGCAAACTCCACATCTTCCTCGGTGAAGTCTAGTTCCAATTCAATGAGCGAAACAAACTCCAGCAACTTTTCACGCAATGAGCCAAGTTCTCGGCTGAAAGCTCCACGCATCTGGTTCAATGCGATGCGGTGCGATGCTTTCGACGACGATGCTATCAGGTCGGCAACGGCTTCAGCTTGCGACAAGTCCATTCTGCCGTTGGTGTAGGCTCGGCGTGTAAATTCGCCACCTTCGGCAGCTCGACATCCGCATGCTAGCAGTGTGTTGATGATTTGTTGCTGAATCCAGGTCGAGCCGTGGCAGGCAATTTCAATCACGTCTTCACCTGTGAACGAGTGCGGTGTGCGGAACATCGTTAGTACCACTTCATCCAGCACTGCCCCTTCACTGTCGGATATTCGTCCTAGGTGTGCTGTGTGGCTTTTCATTTCAGCCAAACTAGTTCCTTGCCAGCAGCGGTCCACAATCTCGGCCGCTTCTTTCCCGCTCACTCTGATTACGGCAATGCCGCCCACTCCGGGAGCCGTAGAAATAGCGCATATAGTATCGTCTAACAGATTTGTCATGTCAATTTTCAGTTTTGTATCGCAAAAGTACGCAGAAATTGATAAAATATGCATATTTTTGTTGTCAAAATAGGTTTTCGAATATATGATATAGCTTTATGTATGAAATCATAATTATTTTGGGGTTGATATTGTTGAACGGAGCTTTTTCTATGGCTGAAATATCATTAATTTCGGCTAGGAAGTCCAGTCTTATGTCTGATGCGAAAAAAGGTAATAGGTCGGCGTGGACTGCGTTAGGTTTGAGGGAAGAACCCGACCGTTTTTTGTCTACGGTGCAGATTGGAATCACTTTGATAGGTATTCATCCAAAAACACATCGTTCTTGTTCACGTTCTTCGGCTTGAAAAGCAAAGAAAGCAAAGTGACCGAAGACGAGATAATCTCAATCGTAAATGAGGCTAAAGAGGAGGGTGAGGTCTTCACTTGGAATACGTTTAAATTTGAGGTGAGCGATATGGATGGCGTGCGAATCGACAAGTTCATCGTTTCGCGCATCATGCAGTAATATATGTTATCGTTTGTTCCATTGGTTTAGATCGAATCTAGCTTCCACCGTGTCCTCAATGTCATCGGGCAACGAGGAGAAGAAGTCCATACCCGTGGCGGTTTCTACATCATCTACGCTTGTGGCATATTTCTCTAGTCCGCCTTTGGCTTTCTCATTAGGATATATGAAAGCTATCGCTCTTGCAGGCGATGCGTAAGGAGCTAGCACCACTTTGAACAGCTTGCTCGGCACTACTACACGGTTTTCGCCTATGGTGTTAGCCATATCGGCTTCGCTTACTATAGGTCCGGTTATCACTATCACGGCGCTGTCCCTGTCGGCCCAGTCGCGCACTTTCGCTTCCAGCTTGTTCCAAGCGCCCGAGTTCAACGCTTTCTTTTGTGGCACGATGTTGGTCATGTAGAAACATTCCCGCATGGCTTCCGTGTCCCATTTCATATCGCCCGCAGGCACCATGTGACCGCGGTCAAAACCGCTGTAGGTATAGTCTTCTGGTGTGGCGCTGCCTGCTAGGTTGGGGTCGGTGTCGAAACTTTTGGCACGTTTCACTTCGCCTGTCGTTTCTTGTCGGGTCAGTTCGTAGCTGGTGCAGTTTGGCAGGTGCGTGTCACGGTTGAAGTACACGGTGAACCCCGTGTAAGTCCATGTTTCGTTAGCCATGCCTTCAGGTATAACCACCAATTCCAGTCCCTCTGCCTTTATTCCGCTTTTGAGGGATGAATCGTCGGCCGCCATTTTTATGATGTTCACGATAAGTGCGGCTATCACGACAACCAGTATCGCTTTCCAACTTTTCTTGCCTTTTTTCTTCGCCATAATTCCTTGTTCAGATTAGTTGGCAAATTTACAAAATAATTCACTATCTTTGCCACATTAACTTAAATACCGCTTTTAATCAATAAAAACTATACTGATATGAATGTAGTTGACCGCTTCTTGCGATATGTGAAGTTTGACACTCAGAGCGACGAACTCACCAATCTCACTCCATCTACTCCGGGGCAGATGGTTTTTGCACAACATTTGAAAGAAGAGTTGGAGGCGTTGGGGCTCACCGAGGTTACTCTCGACGATAATGGCTATCTTATGGCTACTTTGCCAGCCAATACCGATGCCGATGTGCCTACTATAGGCTTCATTGCCCATCTCGACACTTCTCCCGACATGTCGGGACACAACGTTTGTCCTAAGATGATTGAGGATTACCGTGGCGGTGGCATCACGTTGAACGAGGCTAAGGGCATCATCCTTTCGCCCGACCAGTTCCCGGAGTTGAAAGACTACGTTGGTGAAGACTTGATTGTGACCGACGGTAATACATTGCTGGGTGCTGACGATAAGGCGGGTATTGCCGAAATCATCACGGCAATCGAGTATTTGAAGAACAATCCAGGCGTTAAGCATGGCAAGATACGCATAGCCTTCAATCCCGATGAGGAGATAGGGCAGGGCGCTCACAAGTTTGACGTTGACCTTTTCGGTGCCGATTGGGCTTATACTATGGATGGCGGAGCTGTAGGCGAGTTGGAGTTTGAAAATTTCAATGCAGCGGTGGCAAAGATCACTTTCCAAGGTCGCAATGTCCACCCTGGTTATGCTAAGGGCAAGATGATTAACTCTATACGTGTTGCCAATCAGTTTGCTATCATGTTGCCTCGATGGGAAACGCCGGAGCATACCCAAGACTATGAGGGCTTCTATCACTTGATAGGCATTGAGGGTAGTGTAGAGCAGACGGTTATGACCTATATAATACGTGACCACGACCGTGACCGCTTCGAGCGCCGTAAGCGTGAACTTGAGCACTTAACTCGCAAAATTAATAATGAGTTCCCGGGTGTGGCATCTATTGAGATAAAGGACCAATACTACAACATGCGTGAGAAGATTGAGCCGGTTATGCACATCATTGATTTGGCAAAGCAGGCTATGGAGAACGTGGGCGTTACGCCTAAGGTGCAACCTATCCGTGGTGGTACTGACGGTGCTCAATTGTCGTTTAAGGGACTGCCTTGTCCTAATATCTTTGCAGGTGGATTGAATTTCCACGGACGTTTTGAGTTCGTGCCAGTGTCGTCAATGGAGAAAGCCACCGATGTTGTCATTGAGATATGTCGGTTGGTTGCCGATAAGAAATAGGATAATTGCTATAAATTATAACTGAATATGGGGCTAGCGGCATTATGTGTCGTTAGCCCTTTCTTTTTGCACACCGCCCGCCATTGTTGCACAATGTTAAAATCACCGTTCCTAATTAAAAACATTAAGGATTATTTTACCGCAAGCACTAAAATTAAGGAAAGATGAGAAAACTTTTACTACTTTCGGCTGCGGCTCTAATAGCCGGTGCAGCAAATGCCCAAGTCAGTGAACCTACTTTATCACAAGTTTGGCAATCAACAGATCAGATGCCAACAAATTCTGATGCTCGTTTTGGCACTGGTTACAATGGCAAAGTTTATACGTTTGAGAGAAGTTCTGGAAACGTTTATTCATGGGATCGCAACGGAAGACAAACCGTTGTAACATGTGAAGAACTCATAGGTACTAGTGCTGGTGTTGGTGCTATTGCAATAGCTACCGACAGCAAAGGCAATATATTGCTAAACAACAACTTTGCTTATGGTGGCTCTTCAACTAATTGGACTATACTTACAGCAAGCGATAACTATGCAACAAAAAAGACACTTGTTTTGGAAGGTTTTACAGCTGCACGAATTGACCAAGTTGGTCGCGTTGTTGGTGACGTTACATCTAAGGTTGGTGCTTATATGTATATGACATTAACTAGCCAAAATAATATTATTTGTGTCAATATATATAATGGTGATAGTTATGATATTTGGACTTCAACCAATAAAGCAACCGATGCATTCAATACATCTACAATTGCACAATGTGCTTTTGATAATGCAGAAGATTTGAGTAATACAGATAATCCAGCAGATCAAGCATATTGGAGAATGAGGGGTATAGCAACTCAAGGAAAGGGTCAAATTAAATATTTCGATGGCACTGAAGTTAAGGATTTCGCTATGCCAGCAGATGGATATTCAACTGAAGGTTTTGATGTCTTTAAATTACAAGGTGCTAGATTTGGTATTTATCCGGTAGGAACCGCATATGGTCAAAAATTCGCTATCCTAAACCTTGAAACAGGAGAAGAATATGCTCGTTGGGAAGAGAGTGTTGATAAGCAAGCAAATTATGCTTCTTATGTGGCAGAAAAAGTGGATGATGATAAAGTAAACATTTATCAATATTATGCTGGGGGTGCTGCTGCTATGTACACTTTTGAACTTCCTAAAGATTATGTAACAGCTATTGAAACTGTGGAAGTTGACGCTAACGCACCAGTGGAATACTACAACTTGCAAGGCGTTAAGGTAGCTAACCCTGAAAGCGGCTTGTTCA
>CAZSHA010000093.1:0-921 GCA_964606575.1 uncultured Muribaculaceae bacterium
TACAATGAATTTCACAAAACCTACTGGCACAAAGCCTTCATTATTGACTTTTGATGAGGTTGAAACATTCCTACACGAATTTGGTCATGCATTGCACGGATTATTGAGCCAAGTTAAATATTCATCATTATCAGGCACATCGGTTTACCGTGATTTTGTAGAGTTGCCATCACAATTCAATGAAAATTATTTAATTGAGAAAGAATTTCTTGACAGCTTTGCAAAACACTATGAAACAGGTGAATCTATGCCACAAGAATTAATCGACAAGATTATAGCATCAGCACAATTTGGAGCTGCATATGCATGTGTACGCCAATTGAGCTTCGGCTATCTCGATATGGCATGGCACAGTATCACTGCTCCGGTAGATAATGCTGAAGCATTTGAGAATGCTGCAATGAAAGATGTGCAAATGTTTGCCACAATACCAGGATGTATGATGGCACCTCAGTTCTCTCATATTTTCTCAGGTGGTTATGCCGCAGGTTATTATAGTTACAAGTGGGCTGAAGTTCTTGAAGCTGATGCGTTTGCAAAATTCAAAGAAGAAGGCATATTCAATCAAGAAGCAGCTAAGTCTTTCCGAGAAAATGTACTTAGCAAGGGAGGAACAGAAAAGCCAATGGAACTATATAAAAGATTTCGAGGACACGAGCCGCAAATAGATGCTCTTCTTATCCGTGACGGAGTGAAAAAAGCCAATAAAGATGACAAAAAGAAAATGAAAAACAATTTAAAACACTAATATTTATCGTCAACCATAAAAAATAAGGGATTTTATAACTCCCTTATTTTTTTTATGCACTTAAATTAGTTATTTTTGTAGACAAATTTAGTTATTGTACGTTATTAATATAATAACAGTTCAAACACTATTATTATGGACATTGAACCAGACAAACAGCGATTATTAGACAT
>CAZSHA010000093.1:931-6265 GCA_964606575.1 uncultured Muribaculaceae bacterium
GCAACAATATGGGCAGAGAATTCATATTGTAAACGCCGTAAAGTAGGAGCTCTTATTGTTAAAGACAATATGATAATCTCTGATGGATTCAACGGAACGCCTTCGGGATTTGAAAATATCTGTGAAGACGAAGATGGTAATACTAAGGCTTATGTACTGCATGCAGAGGCTAATGCGATTACTAAGGTGGCAAGAACAAACAACAACAGCGATAAAGCGACTTTATATGTAACCACTTCCCCATGTATTGAATGTTCAAAGCTAATAATACAAGCAGGCATAAAAAGATTAGTGTTTTCAGAATTGTACCGAATGAAAGATGGAATTGAACTGTTAAAACGTTCAGGCATAGAATGCGTACACATTCCGCAAGAAATGTTTGATAAATAACAAAATAAGATTATAAGGCTATAAGTAGAAATGAAAGGTTTAAAAAATTCAATAGTTATTCTACCGCTTGCAATTGCTATATCTATTGTAATCGGAATCACTATTGGTAACCAATTTTCCAATAAAAAATATATTAGCGACAACGATAGAAAACTGAATACGATATTAAATCTCGTATCAGTTGGATATGTTGATACCGTAAACATCAGTAACATAATAGAGCATACAATTCCCCAGCTTCTCGGAAACTTAGATCCGCACACCGTATATATTCCAGCTAAGGACTTATCATCGGTAAACGAAGAACTTGACGGCAGTTTCAGCGGTATAGGTATTTCATTTTATATCATGAGCGATACTGTAAGAGTTCTTGAAGTCCTATCAGGAGGTCCTTCAGAAAAAGCTGGATTGATGGCAGGCGATAGAATTGTAACTATAAACGACTCGTCTTTCGTAGGTATCAATGAAAATGATGTAAAAAACAAATTACGCGGCATAAAAGGCACAAGTGTGAAATTAGGAATAAAGCGTAATTCTAGTAAGGAACTTCTAAATTATAGTGTGACTCGTGGTGACGTACCTATCAACTCAATAGAATCTTCCTATATGATTGAGAAAGGTATTGGATATATCAAAATAGACAAATTCGGAAGAACGACATACGATGAGTTCTTACACGCACTTGTGAAACTAAAGAATGAAGGAGCAAAACGCTATATCATTGACCTAAGGGGTAATGTTGGCGGATATATGGAAATGGCTATTCTTATGGCTAATGAATTCTTGCCAGAAAATTCGCTTATTGTGTATATGCAAGGTAGAGAACGGAAAAACAACCAACAATTCTGGAGCGACGGCAATGGCTCTTTCTTAGACACTGAGCTTGCGGTTCTTATAGACGAAAATTCTGCAAGTGCCAGTGAAATATTTGCAGGTGCAATACAAGATAATGACCGCGGTTTGATTATAGGCAGGCGTTCGTTCGGCAAAGGGCTGGTTCAACGTCAATACACCCTACCCGACAGCAGCGCTGTGAGAATGACAATATCACGCTATCACACGCCATCGGGAAGATGTATACAGAAAGATTATAAGAAAGGTAATGAGGCGTATAATCAAGACCTAATAGACCGCTTCATACATGGAGAACTAACCAACAAAGACAGCATTAAAATTGATACGACGCAAATGTTTCTAACAGCTCATAATAGGAAAGTATATGGCGGTGGTGGCATAATGCCCGATATATTTGTGCCAACAGACACATCTGGAATAACCTCTTATTATATAAACATCAGTAATGCAGGTCTGCTGCATAAATTTGCATTCCAATATGTAGAAATCAATCGTGAAGAATTGAATCAATTAACTGATTACAAACAATTCCTACGTATATTACCAAGCAATGATGCTCTTTTAAACGATTTCGTATTATATGCGTCACAGAACGGAATACCGGCAAGGTGGTATTACATCAGCCTATCAAAGAATCTTATTGTGAATCAATTAAAAGCTTTGATTGCTAGAAACATTTTCGGTTTAGAATCCTTTTATCCTATTCACAATAAGTATGACAAAACTGTGCAGAAGGCGATAAAGGCATTTAATGCCAATAAAGCCGCTATTCCAATCACGGAAGAATGATTATGTTAGCAAACAAAAAGGAAATACGAGAGCGAATAAAGCAACTCAAAACATCTATTAGCAAAGCTGAAAAAGACTTTGCTGCCGATAATGTTTTTTCAACTCTATTTGGTATAGACGAATGGGAAAATGCTCGGAAAATTCTTTTTTACTATTCTCTTCCAGATGAGCTACAAACCGCTAAATATCTTGACATCGCATCTAAGTCTAAAGATACTTATCTACCAAAAGTAAACGGTGATATATTAGAACTAATAAAGTATGAGCCTCACTCCATAGATGTTGGAGCATTCAATATATTTGAGCCGACAAGTGATAAAAAAATCAATATTAATGATATTGATATCTCCATTGTTCCTGCTGTAGCTTTTGATATGTTAGGTAACAGAATAGGCAGAGGACGTGGTTTTTATGATCGACTTCTAATAAATACTAACGTGTTAAAAATAGGTATCGCTTACGACTTTCAACTGCTAGACCATCTGCCAATAGAACAGCATGACATAAAAATGGATATGATAATAACTCCAAACAATATTTTAAGATTCTAAAAACAACAATATTTTACTTATGCCACTAATCAACAACAATACTAAACTTTGTGATATTGTGATAAATGAACCATCATCTATTACAGTCCTTAATCGCTTTAATATAATCTTAGGTTTAGGAGATAGAACAATACAAGATATATGCAAGGAAAAAGGAATGAATACAGATTTTTTTGTAACCATACTGAACGTATATATCAATGAGAATTATTTCCCTGAAGAAATATTTAAGGCATTTAGCTTAAATAATATTGCTGAGTATATACAAAAAAACAATTCATATTATAAGCAATTCCAACTACCCAATATAGAACGGCATTTTAATTCCTTAGTAACAAGAAGCGATAACGATAATAATAATTTGGAATTACTTCGTAAATTCTTTTTTGAAGTGAAGAATGAGCTAATTAAAAGAATTGACATGGACTCCCTACTACTTCCAAAGTATTTGAATCATAATCTTAACAAGCAAGAATTGTCTGAACAACTACAACTATTGAAACCTGAGAATGATTCTATCGAAGAGAAAATAAATGATTTGGTAAATATGTTTGTCATTCATCTAAAAGGTAATTATGATATAAATTTATGCCATGCTGTGCTTGTTGCTATAATGTCATTACAAAAGGATATTAAACAAAATAACCGCATAAGATTCCGTATACTACTGCCACTTTTAGAATCTTATAATAATTAAACATCATGGATAGGCTCAGTTCAATAATTGTAAGCTCGAATTGTCTTGCAGCTAAAGGTCTTCAACATATTTTAGTTAATATGTTTAACATGAATGTAGAAATACAATCCAGTACAACAAATATTCCTGAAGACAAGTTAGATGACACTGACCTTATTTTTGTCGATGCTGACTTTTTTGCACACCACAATCTCACATTTGCATCAAGGCGCCATAAAACAATTATACTTACGGCAAATGACATACCAGCCAACGACTCCAACATACATATAATCGACCAGAAATGGAGTGAGGAAGCCATAATTAATATTATCAGTAAAAATATATCCAAACTCAATACAATCCTAACAACCCATAGCGAATTGTCTAAAAGAGAAATAGATGTTTTAAAACTTGTTGTGTCTGGTCACATCAATAAAGAAATTGCCGATATATTGAACATAAGCATAAACACGGTACTTTCACACAGGAAAAATATAACAAGTAAATTAGGTATTAAGAGTGTTTCAGGTCTTAGTGTATATGCCATGATGAATGGATATATAACTTCGATATAAGAACATCACATCCTTTTCTAGTAAAAAAAGGTATCACCTAAAACCATAAGCGATACCTTTACTTTTATAAACAATGAAAATTAAATCCACTTCATATATGCAAAATCTTGACGGTGCGGAAGATCAGCATTATTTGGATAAACACGGAACGCATATTTAAACATTCCAGCATCTTTCATAACTTCTTCCAAACGATATGTCAAAATATCACCTTCTTCTGCTACTACCTCTAATGGTAATGTTTTTGAGAAATTAACCTTACCGTCTTCATTCTTATATACTACCATTTCGACACCTAGGCTTCTTCCAAGACCGGCAGTATCCAACTTAATTGTAGCTCCATAAGTACTACCATTAACTGGAGTAGATTGAAGCGAATCCGACAAGTTCATGTCTACAACTTTAATATTGTCCCATTTAGATGCCACGTTTTCTTTCCAGGCAGCAATTTCTTTTGCCTTAGCATAACCGTTTGCCATCAATTCAGTTGAACGAGAACCTTCCTTAGAATAGAAACGCTCTATATAGTCGTTAAGCATGCGTTGCATAGTATAATTAGGTGTTATATATGCGAACGAATTCTTAATGAATTGAATCCATTCAGGCGAATATCCCTTTGAGTTCTTTGCAAAATACAATGGTATGATTTCGTTCTCAAGCATTGAATAGATAGTTGAGGCATCTAATTGATCCTGTTGATTAGTATCTTGATAAGTTATTTCGTCGGTTAATGCCCAACCAGCACCCTTACGATAACCTTCATACCACCAGCCATCAAGCACTGAGAAATTTAATACACCATTCATTTCAGCCTTCTCGCCTGATGTCCCTGATGCCTCTAATGGACGAGTCGGTGTATTCAACCAAATATCGACACCTGTTACAAGACGTTTTGCAACAATCATATCGTAGTTTTCCAAGAAAATAATCTTACCCAAGAATTGAGGCATACGAGATATCTCAATTATTCTCTTAATTAGTCCTTGACCACCACCATCAGCTGGGTGTGCTTTACCTGCGAATACAAATTGAACAGGGAATTGCTCATTATTCACAATCTTTGCCAATCTATCAAGATCGGTAAATAGCAAGTGGGCACGTTTGTATGTAGCGAAACGGCGAGCAAACCCAATAATCAATGCATTAGGATTTATCTTTTCAGTAATCTTTACCACACGTGATGGATCACCTTGATTCTTCAACCATTTCTCTTTGAAATCCTTACGTACAAAGTTGATGAATTTATTCTTCATCATCATACGCAAATTCCATATATCTTCATCTTTAGTCGACAACATTGGAGCCCAAGTTTCTTCTTTAGCTTGCTCTTCTATGTAGTTTTCACCTAAAACTTGCTTATAGTACGCCTTCCACTCCGATGCAGCCCAAGTTGGCATGTGTACACCATTTGTTACATAAGACACATGTGATTCTTCTGGAGAGTAGCCTTTCCATACACCTTGGAACATCTTCTTAGACACTTCACCGTGCAACC
>CAZSHA010000094.1:0-6169 GCA_964606575.1 uncultured Muribaculaceae bacterium
CGTGATTTGTAATCTCGGGGTCGTTGGTTCGAATCCGACAAGAGGCTCAAAAAGGAATCAACTGCAGTTGATTCCTTTTTTTATTTCATAATATTGGCACCTCGCCATACAAACGGCTCTGACTCAGCAGATAACCTCAAACTTTCCAGACATTTAAAAAGAAAATATCATTTAACTTAACAGAATCCAAACAATAAGCAAATATTCATCTCAATAAAAAAAATATGAAACCCTTCTTGCTTTCACATAGCAATATCATTTATATCACGATAGTCACTCTGCTTGCGGCATTCTTATTGGCTGACTATCTACCCGACGTTGAAACCTTTATCACGCCTCCTATGGCACTCTTCCTAGGGCTGGCATTCGCTTTGCTTTGCGGCAAGGCATATCCCACATTCAATAAAAAGATGTCGAAGAAGCTGCTACAATATTCTGTCATCGGACTCGGTTTCGGCATGAACCTGCAAGCATCTTTGGCATCGGGTAAGGAAGGCATGATATTTACCATAATATCGGTAGCAGGCACAATGCTTATCGGATGGCTGATAGGTCACAAACTCCTAAAAGTAAACACAGACACTTCCTATCTCATCAGTTCAGGGACAGCAATATGCGGAGGTAGTGCAATAGCAGCAGTAGCCCCAGTAATAAAAGCCAAAGATACCGATATGTCGGTTGCACTAGGCACTATATTCATTCTCAACGCAATAGCCCTTTTCATTTTCCCTATGATTGGACACTGGCTAGGTATGAGTCAAGAACAATTCGGGCTATGGGCGGCAATAGCCATTCACGACACAAGTTCGGTGGTGGGAGCTGGTGCAGCCTACGGAGAACAAGCTCTTCAAATAGCAACCACAGTGAAACTCACACGCGCATTATGGATTATTCCTCTTGCCCTTGTCACCTCATTCATCTTCAAAAGCAAAGGGCAAAAAATCTCAATTCCTTGGTTTATTTTATGGTTCGTTGTAGCAATGAACATAAACACTTATTTACTAAGCCTTAGCGATATTGGTATTATAGTAGGTGATTTCATCAACGGATTAGCCCGCAAGGCACTCACCTTAACTTTATTCTTCATCGGAGCATCTCTTTCAATGGACACATTGAAAACTGTAGGCATTAAACCGCTTTTCCAAGGCATTCTGCTGTGGATTATCATCAGCCTTTCCACCCTCGCATATATCTATTTATGCTGATAAGCAGTACATTAAAATATAAAATAAACGTGGCTGTCTAATAATTTAAGTTTGACAGCCACGTGATCTTTCTTTTTTACTTTAAGAACTTCTTTAAATCTGTTTCTGTCACACCTCTACGGCGAGCATAGTCCGCTTTTTGGTCATCGCCAATTTCACCAAGCACAAAATATCGGCTATCGGCGTGAGCTAACATCAACCCGCAAGTGCTTGCCGCAGGCGACATTGCCCCATTCTCCGTCAAATTTATACCTATAGCTCCTAAATCTATCAACCTGTCCAATTGAAATATCACGCTTTGGTCCGGTAAAGAAGGATACCCCACAGCAGGCCTTATTCCTTGATAATATTGCCTTAACGCATTCGTAGGATTATCACTTTCGTTTGTCGCATATCCCCATATTTCAGTACGCACCTTTTTATGAATATATTCCGTAGCAGCCTCGGCTAGACGGTCGGCTAACGTCTGTAGCAGCATTGCCCTATAATCATCGCCATTTTCCTTACATTCTGCAATCTTATTATTTATTTGCTTGCCCGAAGTCACGGCAAACACACCTATATAATCGTTTTCAGTAGCAATGAAATCGCACAGCGACAACGAAGCCTCGCCTTCTCTCTTCATCTGCTGGCGAAGCATCTCTATACGCTCATCGCCAGCCACAACAGCTTCGGCATCACGATAAGCAGGCATAATCCCTATCCTAGCCCTAATGCTATCGCTGTCATCTCCCTCCAATTCGTCAAGCAATTTATTTGCCTCTTTATAAAGCTGCATCGCTTGAGCAGCCTGATTTATATCTTTCTTGTCATGCCCAGCAAGCCACACGGCTTTCATGCAGTCGCAACCCTTCACTTCAGCTATACTAGCAAACGATGCATCGAATTTCCATGCGGCAAAAAACGACCGCCAATTTATAAACTCACGAGCATCTTTCACCGTTATGTTATATGTATGCACGCCTTTCGTTTTTGGAGCAATAGGAGCATATTCCAATTTTGGAGCATTAGCTCTAGCTTCTTCCAACGCATACAACGACTTGCCACCATCAAAATGTCCTTTCCTCAATGACACTTGCTTTGCCGTCCATTCACGCACAAACGCCTCTCGGTTCGACAACAACTGCTGCGCCACAATAGGCATCATGGCAGCATCACGAGTATGCACCACTGGAGCACCGTAGCATGGAGTTATCTTAACGGCTGTGTGCAACTCGCTAGTGGTCGCACCGCCAACCATCAACGGAATATCCAAGCCTCGCTCTTGCATCAACCTAGCCACATGGCACATTTCTTCAAGCGACGGAGTTATCAACCCGCTCAATGCTACAATATCTGCTTTTTCGGCAATGGCAGTATCAACGATAACATCACCAGGCACCATTACACCCAAGTCTATCACCTCATAACCGTTACAACGCATAATTACGGTAACAATATTCTTTCCAATATCATGCACGTCACCTTTCACTGTGGCAATAACCACCTTTCCAGTTGCTTTCGCACTGCCCGACATGCGTTTTTCTGATTCGATAAATGGATTCAACCATGTAACGGCTTGTTTCATCACGCGCGCGCTTTTCACCACTTGCGGAAGGAACAATTTACCCTCGCCAAACAGCCTGCCGACTTCGTTCATACCCGCCATTAACGGACGATCTATAACATCAAGTGCCGAGCCCAGTTCTTTATGGACGCACTCCAGCGTTTCCTCAAGCATCTCGCTACGCCCCCTAACCACAAGTTGTTGCAAATACGCTTCGGCAGTAATATTAGAGAGTGCGGCTTGCTCTTTCTCCTTATCAGCCGCAACACCCGATTCTTTTATCTGTTGAGCTACCTCTATAAGTCGTTCTGTTGCTTCTGAATCTCTGTTAAAAAGCACGTCTTCTATAGCACCACGCAGTTTCGGGTCAATCTCCTCGTATGGTATCATAGCACCCGCATTCACAATAGCCATATCCATGCCCTTAGCAATAGCATGATAAAGGAACACCGAGTGCATAGCTTCACGCACCGCATTATTTCCACGGAAAGAGAACGATAAATTGCTAACGCCACCGCTCACTTTAGCCCCAGGCAGATTAGCCTTTATCCAGCCTACAGCTCGTATGAAATCCAACGCATAGTTATTATGAGCCTCAATACCAGTAGCCACCGCAAGAATATTAGGGTCAAAAATTATATCATTAGGGTTAAAACCCACTTCTTCGGTCAATATCTTATAAGCCCTGCCACACACCTCGATTTTTCGCTCGTATGTGTCAGCCTGCCCCACTTCATCAAATGCCATAACCACTGTTGCAGCACCCATTCGCTTTATATATTCAGCTTTAGTCTTGAAAGTTTCTTCTCCATCTTTTAGACTGATAGAGTTCACTATTCCCTTTCCCTGCATGCATTCCAACCCTGCCTTTATGACGCTCCACCTCGATGAATCTATCATGACCGGCACACGCGCCACATCAGGCTCTGCCGCAAGCATTCTCAAGAAATGCGACATTTCAGCCTCTGCCTCAAGCATACCGTCATCCATGTTAACATCCACGATTTGAGCTCCAGCCTCTACTTGTTTGCAAGCTATCGATAGAGCCTCCTCATAATTCTTCTCGTTTATAAGCCTCAAGAATTTTCGGCTTCCAGCAACGTTGCAACGCTCACCCACGTTCACAAACATCCTTTCGGCTGATACCTCAGTCATTTCCAAGCCCGACAATCTCATTGGTTGTGCTTTACGCACAACTTCATGAGGGGTATATGACTTCACCAATTCCGCTATTGCCCTTATATGTTCGGGAGTCGTTCCGCAACAACCGCCAACGATATTGACCATACGCTTTTCCAGTATCACACGCACATGCGTAGCCATAGTTTCTGCTGTTTCATCATATTGTCCCATCTCGTTGGGCAAACCTGCATTAGGATACACGCTCACCGCACAATCAGCCTTCGACGATAGCTCCTCAAGCCATTTCGTCATACCTTCTGCTCCGAATCCGCAATTAAGCCCTACGCTTAGCAGTTCTGCATGGCTCACGCTTGCGAGAAATGCCTCTATCGTTTGACCGCTCAAAGTTCTGCCGCTCTCGGTCAACGTGACCGAAAGCATAACAGGCACACGCAACGAGCATATCCGCATCGCTTCTTCCGCCGCCCATAACGCCGCCTTCGCATTCAAGGTATCAAATACCGTTTCGATGAGCAACACATCAACACCGCCGTCAATCAGGCTCCTCATCTGTTCTACATAAGCATCGGTAAGTTCCCTCCATGTTATATCCCTAGCCGCAGGGTCATCAACCGAAGGAGATATTGAGAGGCTCTTGTTAGTAGGTCCTACGCTACCAGCCACCCATTTTACTATGCCAGTATGGCAGTCCATCCATTCGTCGACCACTTCACGAGCCAACTTTGCAGCCTCAAAATTTATCTCATATACATCGTTTTCCAGTCCATAATCGCTCAATGATATGCTATTAGCGTTGAACGAGTCCGTTTCTATTATATCGGCTCCCGCCTCAAGATACTGCTTATGAATATCGGCAATCACATCTTTTCTCGTTATCGCAAGAGCATCGTTACACCCTTTCAGTTCACATAGGCTTGCCGCCCAACGAGATCCTCGGAAATCTGATTCTTCCAATCCAGCACGCTGTATCATGGTACCCATACCACCGTCTAGCACTAGAATTCTGCGTTCAAGCTCCTTCCGTATATCTTTTTCTACATTTTTGATGATTTTGCTATCCATAAACAATAATTTTTCATAAAACGACTGCAAATTTAATAAATGTAAACTATAATAATAACATTTAGTCTTCTCCTTATATGTTTTTGTCGATAATTCTTCACCAATAAAATCCATATTGCTAATTTTGTAACATACATTAAACTCAATAAAGAATATGACACGCAAGTTTATACTTAGCTTAATATCAATTGGATTCATGGCTACTTGCTACGCCGATGACGCACATCAGGCAACGAGAGTAGAACATTTTCAGTTGAACGACACCATAGTTGACTGGCAAGACAACGGCATGATTCCATTGCAAGACGGTAAGTGCTTTGCCTCTTTGAGCCACAACAACGACGGTATCTTTTTCCAGATTCTCGTCAAAGACCGCAAATTGCAACAGCAGTTCTTGCATCGTGGAATGGTGGTCTATGTCGACCCTAACGGCAAAAAGAAGAAGAAATATTCAGTACAATTCCCCACTTTGCCTCCACCACAACGCCCACGGCACGGCAGACCCGGCGAACACGCTGAAAGAAGCGACACGCCAACTATCAACCCAGCCGACACATCAGGACTTTTCAACGAAATAGGTCCACACCACCGGCACGGACAACCACACCCTCGCTTTTCTAAAATGGAACGTGAACGCCACTTGAAGATGTTGCTGTCACAACTATCCCAAAAGCCAGCATCATTCTACATAAACGATGATGAAGGACTAATGTCGCAAGACTCTACAAAAATATCGGCTTCGGGTAACAACCTAGTGTTCTCTTCTTTTATCGGATATAACAAACTAGGCAAAATAGGCAAGAAGAATGAAATATCGCTTGGCATCACTGTAAAAGAGTCTGAAAGCGAGAGCGACGACAGGCAAAACGGACCTCCTGGAGGGATGTTCGTACCACCTCCAGGCATGGGCGGAATGATGCCACCACCGGGAATGGGTGGTAGAGGAAGATTTCGAGAAATGTTAAAAGAAAATAAAAAATTCTCAGAATGGATTGTTTTTTCAACAAAAATTAGTAACTTTACGGAGTAAATAACATTATAAGGATAAAATAAATCTTTTCATACTATTTGTAGGGCTATAAATTAAGTTGATTCAAGAGAAAGAGCTGCTCGTGTGAGTCGCTCTTTTTCATTTTATTATACCCACTGATAAAAAACGGCTTAATATGCAAAAAGTAGGCTGAAACCTTTGTAAGTTATTGATAATGATTAA
>CAZSHA010000095.1:0-6046 GCA_964606575.1 uncultured Muribaculaceae bacterium
GGGCCTAATTTATTTAATGTTTAGCCAGTCCCTAATTTTTATGGGACACTAATGAACATCGGTATTTATTAGAAAATTTGGCGATTTTATCAATAGTTCAGGAAAAGTAGTAATTGGGAATAACATCTATTTTGGTGTGAACTGCACGGTGTTGAAGGGTCAACGATAGGGGATAATTGTGTTATAGGAGCTCATTCTTTAGTTGTTGGAAATATTCCTCCTAATTCGGTTGCGGCAGGTGTTCCTGCGCGTGTTATATGCACTATTGAAGAATATTATGAAAAAAGGAAAAATAAGGCGATAGAAGAGGCTCTTGAATATGCTAGAACTATTCAATCAGTAAAAGGTCGTAGACCTGTACTTAAGGATTTTACAGAAGAGTTTATATATTTTGTAGATAAAAGGAATTTATCATTGTATAATGGTGCACCAATAAAGCGTCAATTACAAGAAGCATATGCTTCTTGGCTTGAACATCATAAGGCAAGATTTGAAAGCCTTGATGAATTTTTGGCTGCTGCAGGGTTAGAATAATGGTATTTATTTCAGTTTGAGGCGTTTTAATGTCGCAATATTTTCACCTGTTCCACTGAATAGGGCAATCTCGTCGTCGGATATTTTCTTGCACGTCATAGTTTCTTCCAGAGCAACAAGTAGAGCCGTTTCTATTTGTATGTCAGGACACATTTTTCTGGTGGATACTAATTGCTGGAATTCCACGCCCCAATCTTCTTCGGGGTTGATGTATAAAGTGCCATTGATGATATTGCATCCAGAATTACCATGTATCTTCATTTCTTGGATGTCGATAACAAGCCTTACATTGTTGGATATTACGTTTTTGCCATTTATTGAGCTTACTGTCCATGCTCCGTTTAGGAAGTTTATATCCTTGTTTTTTAAATGTAATAGCTGGTGACCTTTTTCATTCAATAATGTCAGGTAGCGGATACCATCTTTCTCGCTTAATTTATATGACACGGTTTCGTGTAGAGCTTTCATTATAGAGCGTTCAGATGTGGCATTATGACATTCCATCATTGTTGTTATGACATTTAAGAATGTGATAGAGTTACTGCCTTCTGTGTGTATAGTTCCGTTTATTATGTTGCATCCGTTATTGCCATAAAATAGGCTATCCTTGAAATTAAATGTCAAAAATGCTCTTTCTCGGGTGCTTATTTCCTTATTCTTTAGAGTGAGCATAGTCCATTCACCCTGTAATTCTTTTGCTGGGTTAGAAGAATATGAAATCGTTATAGTCTTCTCTTTGCTGCATTGGCTTTCAGCTTCGGCTGATGCGTAAAAAGACATTGCGGCAAGTGTAGCACATGCTATTATAGTATATAAAGTTTTCATTATCAATCGTCGTTGGATGTAAATATTTTCGGTAAAGTTACGAAATTTTATGTAAAGAATACAGCAAGAGTAGGATTCATGAGTAAGAATTAAGTTTTAAATGTTGTTTTTACCTTTTTTTGGCATTTAAAAAGCCATATTAGTGTAAATAGGTTGCTTGTCGTTATTTTTTTGTACTTTTGTGATAAATTTGTTTAATCATCTAATAGTAAAATCCTAAAATGAGAAAATTTGTAACGCTGTTATGTCTTTCGCTATTAATGATGGGCGGAGTTTCAGCAAAGGAGTTAAAACTGGTTTACCATGATGCTACTAAATTTCCACTTTATGGTTCGGCGGTGCAAGGCGATAGCTTAACATATACTAGAGTACCGTCATCGCTAAAAACAAAAGTGCGTAAAGAACTCTACGATTTAGGAACAAATACGGCTGGGTTGTTCATTCGTTTTTCTTCGAATACTACCACAATGAAAGTGAAATGGAAGTCTACATTTAATGTTGAGATGAACCACATGACACCAGCAGGAATACGTGGATTTGACATATATACTTTACAAGATGACAACACATGGGAGTTCGTTGGACCAGCTCGCCCTATAGTAAATAAGAAAAATAGTATTGGCTCTGTGTTTTCAGGTTTTAAATCTGAAATGAGGGAATACATGATGTATTTTCCTCTATATGATGGTGCCGACAGCTTATATATAGGTATAGATTCTACGGCGGTAATAGAATTACCTAAAGTGGATTTGCCTAAACGAGAGAAGCCTATAGTAATGTATGGTACTAGTATATTGCAAGGTGCTTGTGCTTCTCGACCTGGAATGTGTCATACGAATATGATTGTGCGAGAATTGAATCGTGAGGTTTATAATTTCGGATTCAGCGGAAACGGGCGGTTGGATTTGGAAATTGCAGAGATTATGGCTGGTATCGATGCTGGATTGTATGTAATAGATTGCTCTCCGAACAATAAAGTTGAGCCTTTGAAAGAAAATATTGATCCTTTTTTCCAATTACTTCGCAAGAAACGTCCTGATGTGCCAGTTTTGTTTGTGGAAAATCCGATATTCCCGGAAACTTTGTTTAATATAGAGTCGGAAAAGATTATAAAAGAGAAAAATAAGGTATTGAGGGATTATTATAATAAATTGAAGAAGTCGGGTGTTAAGAATATCTATTATTTTGAGGCTAAGGATATTCTTACTGAGGATAGAGAAGGTACTGTAGACGGCTATCATTTTACTGATCTTGGTTTTAGACGTTTTACGGATAAGATACGCCCTGTTATCAAAAAGATAGCATTGAAATAAATTGAATATAAATAAGCATAGTAACAAGAACCGTGTTTAAAATAAATTTTAGGCACTGTTCTTGTTTTTTAAAGTTCTTGCTTATCAAGAAATGTATGTAAGATAAATTGTGTTATTTCATCTTTCAGATTGTTGCTGAATCCGATGATTGCGTTTCTGATAATACCGTTCTTGTCCACGATGAGAATGGTAGGTTCATTTGTGATTCCACATTGTGTGGCTAAACGTTGTGCGTTGAATAATACAGTGTAATCATCTGCTGTGTTTCCCATAATGTGCTTAATATGTTCTGTGTCTTTATCAGTATATAACGATAATGAAAGAACTTGAAAAGGGAGGTCGTTCAATGCGTTTGAAATCATTTTTACTGTTTCAGTACTCATGCTCTCGTTGCTATTTAGAAATGCTACTAACGAGGGGTGATAGGATGAACCATTCCATATATATCGTTCGCCGGACAGTGATGGTAGGTTGAATAGAGGCAGTTTTTTCCCAATTAAAGCGTTAGCAGAAAAATTGCTTGTGCGATTTTCTGAAAAAATATTTTCATAACGTTTGATAAGACATGCTTCGTTAATATTAATAAACTCGTCAAGTGGTGAGAATAAGACTTCAATTGTTTGCTCTCCTACGCTTCCTGGATTACTTATAATTAAGTAGTGATTTGGATTATTTGTTTCTGCGTCAAAGGTTAATTTCATTTCACGGTACAAATTGTAGTCAATATATTCAGATATATATAAAACATCAGATTTTTTCCCGAAAACAATGGTATCTTGACTATAATGGAGTCGGTTCTCTTGATTGTTGGCCAACAAGTTGATTTGTTCGTTTAGTAAAGAAGGAACTAGTATGGCGAAAAGTCCTGATTTGTGAACTCCTGTCAGATTGCGTCGATTCTGTGAGGTGGAGCGGAATGGTAAAGAGTCTTGTTCCCAATGATACTCACGGAATTTTCCCCCAGAATAGTTGAAATAATTGCCGTCGAAATAGGAATAAATACTTTTTTTGTCAGTTGTATCACTAGATTCAATGAGATATTTAATAGGGAGTAGTTTATCATTGACAGATGGCGCTGTGAATATCTTCACTGTATATTTCACATCTTCCTGCGTTATTGGTTGCGTAACAATGAATTCCGCTTTAGCCGAATATTCTTTGTTGTTACCGATATTAAATTGTTGTATAGAATTGCTTTGTTGACTATATGAAATAAGGCATACATGCAATAGCACTGAATATATAAAAATCCGTTTCATATTAATTAAACAAGTTAAAAACAAACGAAGTTTTTATTTAATGATAATTTTATTGCGTGGGCATAATACGTGCCTATATGTGGGTTACTTTTGTATTGATTAATGTAGGAGGGAACTGATTATGACTGAATTAAAGACAATGAATCGGGAAGACAATGTATTTGCTACATTGGTGGCAAAAGGTAAGACCTTGAAATCATTTTGCGGTAAGAATTTTAATAATTTAGGAGAATTGGTTAGAATGATGTGTGCGAATTGTGATGGTTATAGAGGTTTGGCTCAACTGAATATCCGTAACCAGTCACAAGGCTGGGGGGGTAATTTATTGTTAATGATTGATAATCGAAATACTAAAGTTGGAATGATTCAAACAACAGAACCGCAACGTGATGGATTGCAATATCGTTTTCCGTGGTGATATGAAGATTTTTTAAAAAAGTCACAACTTTATGTGTCGGTATGTTGTTCTTATGGTGTATGCTGATAAATAAAGGTATATAAGTAACGTTAAAATTGTTAATGTGGAATTTAGATTATTAATCGAAATATAAATTAAAAGGAAAACGTATGAAGAAGTTAATGTTTTTTGCCCTTGCATTAGGGCTTTTAGGCTCATGTGGAAATTCAAAGAGTGCCAAAGAACTGCTTGCTGCCGAAGATTCGCTAGCGGGTGATACGCTAATAGAAATAATAGGCGAGTGGGTTGAAGTGCCAGTTACAGGTGAGGATGTGTCGCAATCTCCTAAAACTGTGAAATTCAATCGTGATAATACGATGGAAGGAACACCAGTTGAAAAGAAAGTGAAAAAAATGGCAATAACAAAGAATGTGAAGAATGCTAAGGACTCTGTGGCAGTGACGACAATGCTTTATCAAGCTTGGGATCAATTTGGTGACACTTTAACTATTATCGAACAGAGTGCGGTTGATCCTGAATTGCAAGATACTATTACTTGGGGTATCGTGTCTTTAACTAGTGATTCCTTGCAGTTGAATAGTCCTACACAAGGCACTAAAAATTATGTTCGTAAGAAGTAAGAATTGAAAATTTTATTAAAAAAGGCTCATTCCATATTGTGGGATGAGCTTTTTTGTGTAATTTTACACTGATTATGACGTGGAGTGTGCATTCGCCGCATAAAACATCATAAGCGAGATATTAAAAGAGAGAAAAACAAACTATAAATTTAAAGATTTAAACGAAAACAATTATGGTTTATTCACATGAAGTACAAGAAATGTGCTGTGTAAAGAAGGGTGCAAATCATCCATCAGCGCCAATTCCTGAAGAAGGAAAATGGGTTAGATCTAAAGAAATAAAAGATATTTCTGGTCTTACCCACGGTATCGGTTGGTGTGCTCCTCAACAAGGTGCATGTAAATTGACTCTTAATGTTAAAGAAGGTATTATCCAAGAGGCATTAGTTGAAACTATCGGATGTTCTGGTATGACACACTCAGCAGCAATGGCAAGTGAGGTTCTTCCTGGTAAGACTATCCTAGAGGCGTTGAACACTGATTTGGTGTGTGATGCTATCAATACAGCTATGCGTGAGTTGTTCTTGCAAATTGTCTATGGTCGTACACAATCAGCTTTCTCAGAAGGCGGACTAGTTGTGGGTGCATCATTGGAAGATCTAGGCAAGGGTTTACGTAGCCAAGTAGGTACTATGTTCGGTACATTGGCTAAGGGTCCTCGTTACTTGGAAATGGCTGAAGGTTATTGCACTCGTATGGCTCTTGATGAAGATAATCAAGTGATTGGTTATGAGTTCCTTCACTTAGGTAAGTTCACTGACTTCTTGAAGAAGGGCGTTCCAGCAGAAGAAGCTCTACAACAAGCAAAAGGTCACTATGGTCGTTTTGATGAGGCTGCTAAATACATTGATCCACGTAAAGAATAATAAGGAGGAATACAACTATGATTAGAGAAGTAAAATTTGAAAGTCAAGACCGTCGTATCAAGCAAATTCTTGCAGCATTGAACGAAAACGGCATTAAAGATATTGAGGAAGCAAACGCTATCTGCGATTCTTATGGTATTGATCCTTATAAGGCTTGTGAAGAAACTCAACCTATTTGTTTTGAGAATGCAAAATGGGCTTATGTAGTAGG
>CAZSHA010000096.1:0-6037 GCA_964606575.1 uncultured Muribaculaceae bacterium
GAATAGCACGAAAAGCAAATATGTCGCCGCACGCAATATCTTGCCTGTGGTTACAGTCAGCACCGAGAACACGATAATTGCAAGCGCAATTATGAAATACATAATAATATTTCCTACTGATTCCATATTTATTTATTTTCTTGTTTTTTTTCTTCTTCGGGTGTTGCCTTCTCCGCTGGCACTTCTGCCTTTGGGGCTACCGCAACCGCTGGTTTTGGAGCAGGCGCAGGCTTCTCCTTCTCTGGTAAATAATTCAATTGCTTAACCAGCTTCTCACGTGTGAAGACTGCTTGCTCAAAATCATTGCTAAACTCAATAGCCTTAGAAGCACATGATGTGACACACAACATGCAGAAAGTGCAACTGCCTAGGTCATACATGTATTTTTCGAGTTTTTTCTTCTTCTTTCCATCGGGCATTTCCACCATTTTTGACTCGATGCTGATAGAACCGTTAGGGCAATTCATCTGACATAGCCCGCATGCGATACACTTGTGATATCCCTCACTATCATATTTAAATTGAAGTGTCGCCCTAAAGCGTTCAGGGATTTCCAGTGTTGCTCTGTTTTCAGGATACTGATATGTCACCTTAGGGGTAACAAGCTCTTTTCCCGTCACCTGCAATCCTTTCAAAAGGCTTGCGATACCTTTGAAAAGAGAAGAGAAATATTCCTTAATACTCATAGATAAGTTAATACTTATATAAACATTACTATACCGAAATTACTATTATTTGCAAAGGTGAGCCGGCATAAAACTCGCCTTATTCATTTTTATTTCTGTTATCTTTCAACCTGACCGCCAACAATATCGAGCAACTCGGTAGTAATACCTTGTTGACGCAACTTATTGTACTCTAGGCGTAAGTCTTCAAGCAAATTCTTGGCATTGTCGCTCGCACTCTGCATCGCCATTACTCTTGCCGCCTGTTCCGAAGCATTATTCTCAGTGAATTGCGCTTGCACCATTGCCAATAGGTACAAAGGCAAAACGCTATTAAAAATGGCATTTGCATCTGGCTCAAACAAGCATGGCTCATTCTTATTGCTACCGTTATTATTGCTCTCTGCGACAAGAGCCTCATAAGATACTGGCAACAATTGCTCTTTTGTCAAGCGTTGACGGCTAACTGATTGATAGTGCATATACACCACTTCCACCAAGTCAAACTCTTTTTCAAGGAATTTGGACTTTAACGTTTCAGCAAAATCAGCCACTTCTCGCTGGGTACTGCGGGTATGTATTTCCGTTACTGGAATCACATTAACTCCGCTTCCAACCAAGCGTAACACCGCTTTAGCCATCTTCTTGCCAACTGGCAGAACATTTATCTCGACATTTGCCCCGTAACGTTCATGAGCAGCCTCAATATACTCAAGTAAACCTTTATATATATTGTTGTTATATGCACCGCACAATCCGTCATCGGAACCATATACTAGATACGCGACTTTTTTCACCTCTCTCGCCTCTATCAGCGGAGATGTGTACTCGCCCTCAGCAGCAAGCAAGTGACTTATTATCGCTTGCACTTGGCTACGGAAAGGCACCAAACGCTTCAATGCCTGCTCATACTTGTGCATCTTAGCCGATGAAATCATCTTCATAGCACCTGTAATTTTCTCAGTAGATGCCACAGAACCGATTCTTCCTTTTAATTCGCGTAACGTTGACATAGTATATTTATTCCTTATATTTACCTGATACTTGTTTAGCCACTTCAGCTATCTTAGCAGTCACTTCGTCATTTATCACACCGCTCTTCAAAACGTCAAGAACGTCAACTTGATGTTTTGCTTTAAGCATCTGGATAAACAACTTCTCAAACTCTGCAACCTTATCCAATGGCACATCGCTCATCAAGCCTTGAGTTCCGCAATAGATAGCAGCTATCTGCTCTTCAACGGCCACTGGACTATATTGAGGTTGTATCAATAGACGCTCGTTCTTACGACCCTTATCAATAGTCATCGCTGTCACTGGATCTATATCACCACCGAACTTAGTAAACGATTCCAATTCACGGAATTGAGCTTGCGAAATCTTCAACGTACCAGCTACTTTTTTCATTGACTTGATCTGTGCGTTACCTCCCACACGTGACACTGAAATACCAACGTTCACCGCAGGACGCACACCGTTGTTGAACAAGCCCGACTCTAGATATATCTGACCGTCGGTAATTGAAATCACATTAGTCGGGATATAAGCAGACACGTCGCCAGCTTGAGTTTCAATAATTGGAAGTGCAGTAAGCGAACCTCCTCCTTTAACCAAAGGTTTCATTTCCTCTGGCAGGTCGTTCATTGCTTCTGCTACCTTCTGATTATCAATAATCTTAGCCGCACGTTCCAACAGACGTGAGTGCAAATAGAAAATATCACCTGGATAAGCCTCACGACCCGAAGGACGCTTCAAGATTAGACATAACTCACGATAAGCCACTGCTTGCTTTGACAAGTCATCATAAACGATAAGCGCATCACGTCCCGAATCACGGAAGTATTCACCTATGGCAGCTCCGGCAAATGGAGCATAATAACGCATTGAAGCCGAGTCAGATGCCGTAGCAGCAACCACTACTGTATAATCCAACGCTCCATGCTCACGCAATTCATTCACTATTTGTGCCACAGTAGATGCCTTTTGACCTATCGCAACATATATACAATACACTGGCTTGCCAGCTTCATATCCGCTTCTTTGGTTTATTATGGTATCTATTGCGATTGCAGTTTTTCCAATTTGGCGGTCACCAATAATAAGCTCACGTTGACCACGACCAATCGGAATCATTGAGTCGATAGCCTTGATACCAGTCTGAAGCGGTTGATTCACTGGTTGACGGAAAATAACGCCTGGAGCTTTACGGTCAAGCGGCAATCTCACCATCTTGCCTTCAATAGGTCCTTTCCCATCAAGTGGCTCTCCTAGGATGTTGATAACACGACCCAACAGACCTTCTCCCACCTCGATAGATGCGATTTTTCCTGTGCGGCGTACACTCATATTCTCGGTCACATCGTTCACGTTATTCAAAAGAATTACGCCCACGTTGCTCTCCTCTAGGTTCATTGCGATACCAGTTGTGCCGTTCTCAAATTCTACAAGCTCATTAGCTTTAACGTTTTCAAGACCATACACATGCGCAACCCCATCACCTACATTAAGCACGGTGCCCACTTCTTCAAACGCAGTCTTCGCATTGACCTCGCTGAGTTCTTTCTTTAATATTTCTGATACCTCGCTTGGATTTATCATCTCTTTAAGAGTTTTAAACGCAATTTCTTTAATTCATTCTTAACAGAAGTGTCCAACATCATTGAGTCGACTTTAACCACGAATCCTCCAATCAACTCAGGATCAACTGTAACAGTTTTCTCAATGGTCTTGCCATTCAACTCATGTTGCACAACCTCTATTATCTGCGATATTTTATCATCGGGCAACTCTGTTGCCGTCGTGATAGCCACTTGCGCTATATTGTTTGCCTCACGATAAATTTTACCGTAAGACATAGCAATTTCACGCATGAAACTTTCTCGGTTGTTCTTTATAACCATCAATATGAATTTGCCGAAACATCCGTCTTTCTTAGCTCCCGATGCCGACAAAAGCACTTTTTCCCTATCAACTACTGGCAAAAACGGATTATCTACCGTCTTCTTCAGCTCAGGCAATTCAGCATAGCTATCAGAAAGACGTTTCATTTCTGCATAAACATCTTTTGCCGCACCCTGCTCTAACGCATACTTGTAAAGTGCCTTCGCATAGCGATTTGGAATAAGTCCGTCATTCATAATTCTTAGTTTTTAGTACCAACCTCGTTCAACAATTTTTCCACAAGCTCGGCTTGTGACTTGTCATCAGCCAAATCCTTGCGAACCACTTTTTCAGCTATAAGCAAAGCGAATTGGCTTACCTCGCTGCGGAATTGCATCTCCGATTCCTTGCGCGCTTGCTCGATAGACACCTTTGCGGCATCCATCACTTTTTTAGCCTCTATTCCAGCCGCCTCTTTCGCCTCCTCAATTATTTGAGTCTTCATTTTGGCAGCTTCGCGCAAGATTTCAGCTTGCTGTTTCTGTGCTTCGGTTACATATTTTGCTGCTTCTTTCTGAGCATTCTCCAATTGCTCCTTTGCGTTTTGGGCATACTCCACGCCTTTATCAATCAAGTTGGCTCTTTCTTCCAAACTTTTCACGATAAATGGCCATGCGAATTTCCCCAAAATGAGAACCAATAGGAGAACCGTCACGAACATCCAAAATATCAAGCCGAAATCGGGCGAGAACAGTTCCATTCTAACTTATTTAAACGAACAATGTTAATAGACAAACGATTACTCCGAAAAGAGCCACACCTTCTACAAGTGCTGCGATTACAATCATATTGCTACGAATGTCGCCAGCAGATTCTGGTTGACGCGCGATAGCTTCCATTGCCGAAGCACCGATTTTACCAATACCAATACCTGCTCCGATTGCAACGATACCAGCTCCGATACATGCACCTAGACGGTCTAGTCCAAGACTTTGAGCAGCTTCTGCTACTTGTGCTAAAATCATTCCTAACATAATTTTAAATTTTTAGTAATTAATATTTTTGTTTAATTTTATTGTTATTTTTTGGATTTTCTATACTTCCACTTCATCTCCATGCTCTTCTTGCGCTAAAGAGATAAATAATGCCGACAACATCGTAAACACAAACGCTTGTATAAAGCTCACTAACGTATCTAACAACAGCATGAACAGCGAGAACGCCACCGAGAACACCGTAGTGACTCCCATAACTGCCGCACCGAACGCACCGAATATAAAGATTAACAGCGTTAGCACAAGCACGATAATGTGCCCACCCATCATGTTGGCAAATAGACGAACCGTCAATGCGGCTGGCTTAGTGAACAATCCGAACAACTCAATCAAAGGCATGATTGGAATCGGCACTTTAAGCCACCATGGCACATCAGGCCAAAATACTTCTTTCCAGTAATGTTTAGTACCAAACACATTGGTCATAAAGAACGTAAACAATGCAAGAACCATTGTGACCGCAATATTACCAGTAAGATTAGCACCTCCCGGGAATATAACAATCAAGCCTAGCAAGTTCATTACGAATATAAGGAAGAACACCGTGAGCAGATATGGACCAAATTTAGCCGATTTCTTGCCTAAAATAGGACGAACGACTGTTCCATATACAAATTCAACTATCATTTCTAAGAAAGCCGTCCACTTGCGGGGAGCTTTCAACGGATTCTTCTTATACCAGCGGCACACGCTCATTACGCACAGCACCACTACCAATGCAGAGATGAATAATGCGGCAACATTCTTTGTGATAGAAATATCAAGAGGTCGATATTCCGTGCCATCGGCATTCACGCCTACAATCTTGCCCTTATAATCACCTTCCTCGGAAATCTTAAATCCGTCATAAGACTTTCCATGCTCCACACGAGCCGAGCTGAACACATGCCATTCGCCTGCATTGTCACGCACAATTATAGGCAACGGTATGTAGGTACTGTGCGAAAATGGAGCAGCCCATCCATAAGTATCACCCAAATGCTCAAAAATGATAGCTTTTGGATCTAATTTTTCTGTCGAATGCTCGCTTGAGTTTGCCGAAAAAGGACAAGCGACCAAACTCATCGCCAGAATAACTAATATGGTTAGAACTTTCTTCATATATCACGGATTTAATATAAACACACCGAAACGACGTTATGATTCACGTCGGCAATACCGCCCTTTATTTCCATAGACTCATCCTTACCGTCTACCGTATAGACTAAATTGCCTGCGACAAGCGATGAAATCAAGGCAGCGTGATTCTCAAGCACTGTAAAAAGCCCTTGAGTTCCTGGGAGTGTCACCTTAGTGACTTCCCCAGTAAATTCCACCTTTTCAGCCGATATTATATTCAGTGTCATAATTGTCTTTCTCTTTTTTATTTACTTATCTCGGCAAGCATCTTCTTACCCTTCTCTATTGCCTCATCAATAGTACCCACGTTCAAGAATG
>CAZSHA010000097.1:0-6034 GCA_964606575.1 uncultured Muribaculaceae bacterium
ACTTCCGTCGCGCAGGTGAAATCGAAGGTCTTTGCATCGATCCTTGCACTGACGATCTTCTAGTGTTGAACAACCGTGGTACTCAAATCATCCTTGGTATGTCACAAGGTCCTTTCACTAACGAAGGTTATACTAAGGAAATACATGAAGTATACATCTATGAGAAAATCAAATAAGAGGAGAATCTTATTTTGAATTGTGATCTTTAGAAATAAAAAATGGAATTTTAATTGTGGCGGGGTTTGCACGTGAGTGTCAACCCCGCTTTTTTCCTGCCGCCCCACAAATAATTGTGTGGTTTCCTATATATAACCACACCGCGGTTATTGTGGTTGGGATTTTTTTACTAACTTTATGGTAGAAAATGAAAAACGGGCGAGATTATGGGAAATATGCGTGATACATACGAGTTCTTGAAGGCTGTTGCAGCCAATAATAATCGTGAGTGGTTTAATGCGCATAAAGCAGAGTATGTGGCTTTAAGAAAGGATTGGGAAGCTGATATCGAACGGCTTATAAATCTTATGAGCGAATATGACGACTCGTTGCACGGCTTAACAGTGAAAGATTGTGCCTATCGCATATATCGTGACATACGTTTTAGCACGGATAAAAGCCCGTATAAAACATATTTCTCGGCTGTGCTAGGTAAAAAAGGGCGCAAGTGTGTACAGGCTGGATGCTATCTGCACATGGAGCCGGGCGGCTCGGCACTTCATGCAGGAATATGGTGGCCTGAGGCTGATATATTGAGCCGATTGCGTAGTGAGGTGGATGCAAATATAGATGAATTCAAGAGTATTCTAGGAAATCCCGAGTTTTCGTCACGTTTCACGTTCTATGGCGACAAATTGAAGGTGTTGCCAAGAGGGTACAGCAAGGATAATCCTAATGCCGAATACATAAAAATGAAGGAATATTTGTGCCGAAAGGATGTTGACGACAGCTATTTCTTCTGTGGCGACTGGGTGGAGAAGGTGGCAGACGACTTTAGATGTGTTAATGAATTTAACAGATTCCTAAACTATATATTCAGTGAGGATTAGTTATCTCATTGAACTATAGCATAATTAAATTTGTTTGAATTATACCGTGAAATGAAATTTTTTGCCCAAAAAAAGGGCAAGTGTGCCAAAGGTTAATGTGCGGCAAAAAAAATGTTAAACCGCTCATTTACACAAAAGTTTACGATACCTTTGTGATATAAAATTTGTTAAGTTATGGCGAAAATCAGAGGCGCAGTTGTAGTGGATGTGGAACGATGCAAAGGGTGTGACTTGTGTGTCGTGGCATGTCCGCTTGATGTCTTGGAACTGCAACCAAGAGAAGTAAACAATAAGGGTTATCATTTCGCTTATATGAAAAATCCTGAAAAATGTATAGGATGCCAAAGTTGTGCTTTGGTGTGTCCCGATGGATGTATCACTGTGTATAGGACACAGTCTGAATAAAAAATTTGAGATATTATGGAATCTGATGTAAGGTTGATGAAGGGTAACGAGGCACTAGCTCATGCTATGATAAGGTATGGCGCCGATGGTTACTTCGGCTATCCTATAACTCCTCAATCGGAGGTGCTTGAAACGCTAGAGGCTGAAATGCCGTGGGAAACAACTGGCATGGTGGTTCTTCAAGCCGAAAGTGAAGTGGCTGCAATCAATATGGTGTATGCTGGAGCTGGATGCGGCAAGGTGGTGTGTACATCATCTTCTAGTCCGGGTGTGAGCCTCATGCAAGAGGGTATGTCATATATAGCTGCCGGAGAATTACCCGCTTTGGTGATAAACTGTATGCGTGGAGGACCTGGATTGGGAACTATCCAGCCATCACAAGCCGATTATTTCCAGACTACAAAGGGTGGCGGTCACGGCGACTATCATTTTATAGCCTTAGCTCCTTCGAGCGTTCAAGAAATGTGCGATTTTGTTGCTCTTGGATGGGATTTGGCATTCAAATACCGAACTCCCGCTATGATTCTTGCCGATGGTATAGTGGGGCAAATGATGGAGAAGGTGGTGTTGCCTGAACAACGTCCACGCCGCACAATGGAGGATTTGAAACAGCAATGTCCGTGGGCAGTAACTGGAAAAACGAATGGGCGCAGCCGCAATGTGATTACCACATTGGAACTTGAAGCTCCTGCAATGGAGGAAATCAACCACCGCATACAGCGAAAATACAGAGAGATTGAAGCGAACGAGGTGAGATATGAGGCTCAAAATATAGAAGATTGCGACTATTTGTTGGTTGCTTTCGGCTCAATGGCGCGTATATGCGAAAAAGTTAAAGAGATTGCTCGCAACGAAGGCTTAAAAGTGGGACTACTAAGACCTATCACATTGTGGCCATTCCCGTCGCAAGCGATAGCCGAAGCTGCTAAAAACGCCAAAGGAATCCTTGTCGTGGAACTTAGCGCAGGTCAGATGATAGAAGATGTGAAACTTGCCGTAAATTGTACTGTTGATGTTCAGCATTACGGACGTTTGGGCGGTGTCGTGCCTGACCCTGAAGAGGTTTTGAATGCGTTGAAATCGAAACTCGTCAAATAAACATGGCTGTTATGGAACTAAACGATATAATTAAACCTGAGAATTGCGTTTATAAGAAACCATCTCTTCTTACCGATAAAAATATGCACTATTGCCCTGGGTGCAGTCACGGTGTGGTTCACAAACTCATTGCCGAAATAATTGAGGAAATGGGAATGGAAGAAAAGACAATCGGCGTTGCTCCAGTGGGATGTGCTGTTTTCGCATATAATTATATAGATATAGACTGGATAGAGTCGGCTCACGGTAGGGCTCCGGCTGTAGCTACAGCCGCAAAAAGGCTCATGCCGGAGAATATGGTTTTCACCTATCAAGGTGACGGTGATTTGGCAGCAATAGGAACAGCAGAAACTATACATGCGGCAAATAGAGGTGAGAATATAGCTATTATTTTCATTAATAATGGTATATATGGCATGACTGGCGGACAAATGGCGCCTACTACGCTGATTGGCATGAAGACGGCCACCACGCCTTACGGAAGAAGGGCTGACTTGAACGGTTATCCGTTGGCAATTTCTCCGCTCATTGCGGCTCTTGACGGAAGTTGTTATGTGACTCGCCAAAGCGTTCATACGCCTGCTGCCGTTCGCAAAACCAAGGCAGCTATACGCAAGGCGTTTGAGAATAGCATGGCAGGAAAGGGGACATCGCTTGTTGAGGTGGTCAGCACGTGCAATTCGGGATGGAAAATGACCCCAGCTCAAGCAAATGAGTGGATGGTGAAAAATATGTTTGAGAAATATCCTCTCGGTGATTTGAAAAACGAATAATATTCCGCTAAGATATGAAAGAAGAAATCTTAATAGCCGGATTCGGCGGACAAGGTGTCTTGTCAATGGGTAAGATTCTTGCTTACTCTGGGCTTATGGAAAATAAAGAAGTGACTTGGTTGCCTTCTTACGGTCCTGAACAACGAGGCGGTACAGCCAATGTGACTGTGATTTTGAGCGATGAGCGTATCAGTTCTCCGATTCTTAACACATACGATGTGGCTGTGGTTCTAAACCAACAGAGTCTAGATAAGTTTGAGCCAAAGGTGAAGCCTGGTGGCGTGCTTATTTATGATAGCTACGGTATAAACCGTTTGCCAGAGCGAACCGATATACAGGTGTACCGTGTGGATGCAATGGATGCCACTTTTGAAATGAAGAATGCTAAGGCGTTCAATATGCTAGTTCTAGGTGCTTTGTTAAAAGTGAAACCTATGGTGGCAATCGAAAGTGTGTTGAAAGGGCTTAAAAAGACCTTGCCTGAACGTCACCACAACCTTTTGCCGATGAACGAAGAGGCATTACGAAATGGAATGGAACTTGTGAACGGATAAACCCTTTCTAAAGAGTACAAGTAATAAGGAGCTACCCGGTATTAATGGTGTAGCTCCTTTTTTGTTTTATGATGGTATACGGGGTGTTTTGATTCGACTAAAAAAGCCTTGCAATCATATTTGATTACAAGGCTTTGATATTAGGAATAAATGGATTGTGTGTTAAATACTCTTTTCAACATCCCACACGAAAGCTCTAAGTCCGAGCTTAGGGGTGGCTACATCCATTTCGTGCAATTTATTAAGAACCGTGTCAACACGGCTGTCTTCCACAAAAGTAATGATAGAAGAAGCCAATGAAGGCCAAGCATGGCTGCCGTAATGAGGCTCACCAGTCTTTGTGCCGCGTCCTAACACTTGTTCCCATTGTGTGAAACCGCGGCAATTGCTGCGTTCTAAAACGTCAATTATACGTTCAGTATATGCTTGGTCGAATGCAATAAATATAGCTTTCATAATTAAAATCTAGAATTAAGCGTTTAACTTTTTGCCGAATTTGCGGCGTTGACGTTTTACACCTACACCTGCGAATATACAGTACATAGCAGGTACGAATAGCAATGTGACAAGTGTAGAGAATGTAAGACCACCGATAACGGCTATACCCATAGGTCGCCACATTTCAGCGCCTTCACCGGTACTTATTGCCATAGGCACCATACCTAGGATTGTGGTGAGCGCTGTCATTACGATAGGGCGAAGACGAGATTTACCGCCAAGTACCACAGCCGAGCGGATACTCATACCACGTTCACGGTTCAGAGTGATGTAGTCGATAAGCACGATACCGTTCTTCACTACGATACCGATAAGCATGATAGCTCCAATCATAGACATTACGTTCAAGTTTGTTCCTGTCATCCATAAAATAAGGATAATACCGGTGAATGCAAACGGTAGTGATGTCATGATGATACCAGGATATGCGTATGATTCGAACTGAGCCGCCATTACGATATATACCAAGATGATAATCAAGATAGCAAGTATACCTAGATCTGCGAATGATTCTTGTTGGTCTTCAAATGAACCTGAAAGTTCTATATCAATACCGCTAGGTAGATCTAAATTATCTAGCTTAGGTTGAACGTCGGCAATGATTTCACTCATGGCTAGCTCACCGTTTACGACACCTTGAACTGTGATGATACGTTGGCGGTCCTTACGCTCGATGGTTGGAGGAGTAGAACGTTCTACCACTTTACCTAAGTCGCGAATTCTGATACCTTCGCCCTTGGCGTTGTAAACAAGGATGTTTTCAATGTCGGAGATAGAGGTACGATATTCAGGAGCATACATAACCTTAATGTCATATTCTTCACCGTCTTCGCGATAATAAGAAGCAGTGCTACCGTTGATACGGTTACGCAAGTAAGAAGCGGCAGTCGACAAATTCAAGCCGTATAGAGCAAGTTTCTCTCTGTCGAAGTCAACTTGATATTCAGGTTGATAGTCGGAACGGCTGATTGTAATATCGGCAATACCTTTTGTTTTTTGAAGAATATCTTTAATTTGTTGAGCCACGTTGTTGGTTTCGTTAAAGTCGTATCCATAGACTTCGTAGTCGAGGGTTGACTGTCCGCTTGTACCGCTACCGCGCGAACCTCCCACGTTTACTTGTGACTTTGCCAACTCCGGGTAATTTTCCAAGTCTTTACGCATCAAGTTGGTGATTTCAACAACGGAGCGGTCACGATCGGCAACTGATGTCAAACTGATATTCATTGAAATAATGTGGGAACCATTATCTTGCATAGAAGCGAAAGTGTTGTCGGTACTTGCTTGACCTACGGAATAGTTAAGCACTTTAATTTCAGGATATTTGGCTTTCCATTCGTCATGCACACGGGCAGCTACTTCTTGTGATATTTCAGTACGTGTTCCGATAGGAAGCTCAAGAGTGGCGCCGATACGTCCGTTGTCACTTGTAGGGAAGAATTCGCTACCTACAAATTGCATTAGGAAACATGATGCGACGAATATTAAAGTACAGATGATAATTGATTTCATCTTGTGTGTCACCACCTTGTTAAGTAACCAAGCATAGCCATCGTCTATCTTGTCAAGACCGCTTTCAACATACTTAAAGAAGAATTGTTGGAATTTACCTTTCTTAGGGTTTAGCTTCAACAATTGGCTACAAAGCATAGGAGTAAGT
>CAZSHA010000098.1:0-5945 GCA_964606575.1 uncultured Muribaculaceae bacterium
CCTTCAAACGTAGATTTCGTTATTCCTGCTAACGACGATGCTTCTAAGTCAATCGAAATCATTCTCGACACTGTTTGTTCAGCGATGAACGAAGGTGCGGAAGAACGTAAAGCCGAAAAAGTTGACACCGTAGCTGCCGGCGAAGGTGAAGCCGCTCCCGCCCCCAAGCGCGAACGTCGTCGCATTCGCAAAGCCGATGCTGAAGCTCCCGCAGCTGAAGCACCCGCAGCTGAAGAAGCCAACGCTTAATTAACCTATTATTAACCATTCATTAAAACTATCATAAGATATGGCAGTTACAATGGCAGAAATCAGCAAACTACGTCAAATGACTGGTGCTGGTATGATGGATTGCAAAAAGGCTCTTACTGAAGCCAACAACGATATGGACGCTGCTATCGAAATCCTTCGTAAAAAAGGACAAGCAGTGGCAGCTAAACGTGAAGACCGCACAGCTTCTGAAGGATGCGTTCTAGCTCAATCTACAGGCGAATATGCAGCTGTAGTGGCTCTAAATTGCGAAACAGACTTCGTTGGAAAGAACGAAGGATTCGTAAACCTTACAAAGTCTATCCTTGCGGCAGCAGTTGCAGCTAAGGCTAAATCAATCGACGAAGTTAAGGCTATCGAGATAAACGGCACTAAGATTGCCGACCTTATAGTAGAAGAATCTGGTAAGACTGGCGAAAAGATGGAACTTGGTGCATTTGAATATGTAGAAGCTTCTGCTACTATCGCTTACAACCACTTCGGAAACAAACTTGCAACTCTTGTTGCATTCAGCAAGGCTGGTATCGACGAACAAGTTTACAAGAACGTAGCTATGCAAGTAGCGGCTATGAATCCTCTTGCAGTTGATGAATGTGACGTTGCTGAAGAAGTAAAAGAAAAGGAAATCGCTGTAGCTATCGAAAAGACTAAGGCCGAACAAGTGCAAAAGGCTGTAGAAGCCGCTTTGAAGAAGGCTGGCATCAACCCTGCACACGTTGACAGCGAAGACCACATGGAAAGCAACAAGGCTAAAGGCTGGATCACCGAAGATGATGTGATTAAGGCTAAAGAAATCATCGCTACAGTTTCGGCCGAGAAGGCTGCGAACCTTCCAGAGGCAATGATTCAAAACATCGCTAAGGGTCGTCTAGGCAAATTCTTGAAAGAAGTATGCTTGTTGAACCAAGAAGACGTAACAGGTGAAGAAAAGAAAACAGTACGTGAAACATTGAAGGCTGTTGATGCTGATTTGAAGGTTCTTTCTTTCAAGCGTGTTAACTTGAACGTTGACTAATCAACAATAAAACATATCAAAAAAATAGGCTGTCCAACTGGATAGCCTATTTTCATTTAAAATAATACCCGCCCTACCTCCGTTAATAAATTATATTTATTACCTTTGTAACAACACTAAACAACCCATAAATATGACTTACCTTGTTACAGGCGGTGCTGGATTTATTGGTGCCAATTACGTTAAATATCTACTTAAAAAATACAACGAGAACGTAAATATCATAATTCTCGATGCCTTGACATACGCTGGCAACCTTCTAACTCTTAAAGACGAACTTAACCGCCCTAACATCACTTTTATAAAGGGCGACATTGGCGATTGTGATATTGTCAGCAAGATTCTCACCGAACATGATGTGGACTACATCGTGAATTTCGCAGCTGAAAGCCACGTTGACCGTAGCATCACAAACCCTAGACTATTTTTGGAAACCAATATACTTGGCACGCACAACATGCTAGAATGTGCCAGGAAAGCATGGTTCACAGGGAAAACGCCCGACAACAAATGCACATATAAAGAGGGTAAAAAGTTCTTACAAATCTCTACAGATGAAGTTTACGGCTCTCTAAGCAAAGATTACGATACGGCACAAGCCTTACCTGTAACCAAGGAAATAAAGGCTGTAATTGGCGACAGAACCGATATGAAAACCTTTGGTGACACATATTTCACTGAAAATACCCCTCTGTCACCACGCTCGCCTTATTCGTCATCAAAAACAAGTGCCGACATGATAGCAATGGCATATTTCCACACTTATGAATTTCCGATAAATATAACCCGATGTAGCAACAACTATGGACCTTTCCACTTCCCCGAAAAGCTTATACCGCTCATTATCAAGAATATTCTTGAGGGGAAAAATTTACCTGTGTACGGGAAAGGAGAAAATGTGCGTGACTGGCTATACGTAGAGGATCACGCAAAGGGAATCGACCTTGTGCTTCATAAAGGAAAAACTGGTGAGGTGTACAATATTGGCGGGTTCAATGAGGAAAGCAATATAAATATCGTGAAACAAGTTATAGCCTTGATTTCAAAGATTATGAAAGAACAACCAAGCTACCAAAGCCTCTTGAAATGCAAACTGGAAGACATCAACGACAACCTAATTGAATACGTCACCGATAGACCTGGGCACGACATGCGTTATGCAATGGATCCCACAAAAATAGCTACCGAATTAGGATGGTATCCCGAAACAACATTTAAAGAGGGAATCAAAAAGACAATCTTATGGTATCTTGACAACCAAGAATGGGTGGAAAGTGTCACTTCAGGTGATTATCAAAAATACTATCAAGAAATGTACTCAAACAGATAAAACTGGACGAGTTAGTATTAACTACCAAACTTTTAACTATTTATGAAAGGTATCGTATTAGCCGGAGGAAGCGGCACACGCTTATATCCAATCACTAAAGGCATATCAAAACAACTCGTTCCTATATATGACAAACCGATGGTATTCTACCCTATTTCGGTTTTAATGCTAGCTGGGATTAAAGACATTCTCATAATCTCAACTCCCGATGACCTGCCAATGTTCAAACGGTTACTGGGAACAGGTAAAGAAATAGGTGTAAACTTCCAGTATGCAGTACAACCTTATCCAGGTGGACTGGCACAAGCTTTTATAATCGGAGAAGATTTTTTAGATTCTGATACGGCATGCCTTGTTCTAGGTGATAACATATTTTATGGGCAGAGTTTCTCACGCATGCTTGAAGCGGCAAAAAATAATGCAGACAACAATATGGCTACGCTATTCGCTTATGCCGTAAAAGACCCAGAACGATATGGAGTAGTTTCATTCAACGAAGAAGGGATACCGACAAAAGTCGTCGAGAAACCCGCCACACCAGAATCAAACTATGCAGTCACTGGTCTATATTTCTATCCCAGCGATGTTGTCGAAATAGCAAAGGCAATAAAACCGTCAACGAGAGGAGAACTTGAGATTACATCAATCAATCAAATCTATTTGGAACAAAACAGAACATCAGTTCAAAAGCTAGGAAGAGGTTTTGCATGGCTTGATACAGGAACACCAGAATCAATGAACGATGCCGCAAACTTTATACAGTCTATCCAAAACAGACAAGGCGTACAAGTCGCCGCACTTGAAGAAATTGCATTCCGTAAAGGCTGGATTTCTGCTGAACAGTTGAAAGAGCTTGCCGAACCGATGAAAAAGAATGAATACGGACAATATCTTTTACAATTGGCTGAAAATGGGATTAAGTGAAGCTAAAATTATTGATTTACCGAAGATTTGTGACCCAAGAGGTAACCTATCTTTCATAGAAAGTAACAACCACGTGCCTTTCAAGATAGAACGCACCTATTGGATTTATGACGTTCCCGGAGGTAAAACCCGTTCAGGTCATGCGTTCCGCACGCAAGAAGAGTTCATAGTGGCACTCTCTGGCAGTTTTGATATAGTTCTTAAAGACGCTTTCGGCAATTCTCAAACGTATCACATGGCTCGTTCCTATTTTGGGTTATATATTCCAGCAATGACATGGAGGGAAATAGTTAATTTCTCAACCAACTCTGTTGCAATGATTCTTTCATCCACGAAATACGATCCGAACGATTATATCGAGGATTACGACACTTACAAACAATTGCACTCCAACAATGAAAGAGAAGATTGACTCACATGCCACATCTAGTTTGAACGATTGCCGTATCATTACGCTCAGCAAGCACCACCACGAAAACGGCAACCTGACGGTAGTTGAAAGCGAGAATGAAATTCCTTTTGACATAAAACGCATATATTACATATATGATCTTCCAGGCGGAGCCGAACGTGGAGGACACTCGCATAAAGAGTGTGCAAGTTTGCTTATAGCTGCCAGTGGTAGCTTTAACGTTGAAATCACCGACGGAGTAGACAAACTGGTTTTTACACTAAACCGTTCAAATATGGGTTTATACATAGCACCTGGAATTTGGCGAACTTTAAATAATTTTTCGTCAGGCTCGGTTGCTCTATCTATAGCATCTCATAAATATGATGCCGAAGACTACGTATACGATTATGAAGAGTTTCTTAAAAGAACAGCTGTAAAACGCAATCAATGATAAAATGGCAATCAAATATCCTTTTCTTGATCTAAAACCAGTTAATAAACCTTTTGAGGAAGAGCTGAAGAAAGCTGCTTGCGATGTTATATCATCAGGCAGATATATTAACGGCGATTACGTAACCAAGCTAGAGAATGAAATCGCATCAATATGCCAAACCGAACACGCCATTGCAGTAAGCAATGGACTTGATGCGTTACGGCTTATCATCCAAGCATATAAGGAGCTCGGGATATTTCAAAGCGACGACGAAATACTGATACCCGCAAACACATATATAGCAACAGCTTTAGCCGTTAGTGGAGCAGGGCTAAAACCAATCATGGTGGATATATCACCCGTTACGCTAAACATTGACACATCTTTAATTGAACAAGCCATTTCAAAGCGAACAGTAGCCATAATGCCAGTACATTTATACGGTACGCCATGCTGGGACAAAACTCTCATGGATGTTGCAGATAAACACGGTCTTAGAATAATAGAGGACAATGCACAAGCAATCGGAGCTAAATCCAATACAGTCGGATTACATGGCACTTTCGTCACTGGCGGATTAGGTGATACGGCTGGAATTAGCTTCTATCCAACAAAAAATCTCGGTGCATTGGGAGATGCTGGTATCATAACAACCAACGATTCGATATTGGCTAACACCGTAAGGGCTTTGGCAAACTACGGTGCAGATAAGCGTTATCACAACATTTACAAAGGAGCTAATTGCCGCATGGATGAATTGCAAGCCGCAATGTTACTTGTAAAGCTGCCACACCTAGAAAAAGAAAATATCCGCCGTCAACAACTCGTGAACATATACAACAAGCTCATAAACAACCCGCATATTACCGCACCCGCCATATTCAACGATATGACACAAGTATGGCATCAATATCCGCTTAGAGTAATAGAACGTGAGCAATTCATCAAGTACATGGAAGACAATGGAGTGGCAACGGACATTATCTACCCTACCCCCATACACAAACAGCCATGTTATAAAAATGAATTTCCCAACACCCATTGCCCAGAAGCAGAACTTTTTGCAAAGGAAGTCATATGCCTACCTATAGGCTCACACATTAGTGCAGAAGACGGCGAAAAAATAGCTGAAATTGTTAATCAATTTACCATTTGAATAGCATAAAATATAATTTATGTTAATTTAAAATATTTTTATCGTCAATTTATATGTTTTATAACATAAATACTATTATCTTTGCATCAGTTTTCATGATAATAGTTTTAAGGTTATTCTAAAACTCCTGTCGTGAGATATGGGTTTTACAATTTTTCTAAAGTTTTTAGGTTTAAGTTAATGGTATTAGAAAGTTAATTATGTAAGCGAACCCCGACGTTGAGTCGAGGTTTAATTTTTTATATCCTACTCCCAAATCACCCCAAAGTCACAGAAACACTCCACATAAACTACATGCACACATCTGAAGTTACTCTGCACACAAACAAGAATGGGGGTACTGCCAATAAGGCACACCCCCATTATATTTTTTGAGCTTCCCTCTATTTATGAAAGCCTTGGTGTCGTTAATTAGTTCTTGTA
>CAZSHA010000099.1:0-5885 GCA_964606575.1 uncultured Muribaculaceae bacterium
AGCTACCTTAACGCCTTGCAAGTTGTAGTATTCAACTGGCGCGTTAGCATCAACTCCAATTTCTTCTACACCTGTTAGATAATCCTTTGGAATCTCGAATGTATATTTCTTAACATACAAGCCATTGTGATAGTGATAAATGTTAGCTTTAGTTTCACTCACCTTTTCTGCCGCCAAAACTGTAGTATAATTTCCGCATTTATATGTGCTAGCAGTATTTTCAGCTACCGATGCAACCACTGTGTTAGTGTTGCGTTCTACGATTTGCCAACCGTCATAATAGTTTGTTCCTGAAGGTTCGATTGTGAAGAACATACCATCTAAAGTGATAACGTCACCACCTGAAGTTGAGCTTACACCGCTGTCGTCAGAACGTCCATAAGCAACCCATTTTGTTCCATTGTAGTGTTGGAAATCCTTAGCACTTCTATAACGGTAAGCCACATCATCACTATCCGGATCATCGGTCAAAGGAATTACGATTGTTCCATTATCAGCACTTGCTGGAGCATCAAGAACTTTTGTGTAATCCATATCCAACGCGCCATTTGTGATATATAGTTTTAGGATTTTTTTTGTGCCTCCTGCATCTGTTCCATTAGCAAAGAAGAATGCACCACCAGTTGCACTAAATATGTCACCTACACCACGACCGATATAATCCATACGAGCCGCTGTAAATCCTAGTGTCGTTAAATTCTCAGCTGTAATAGTCAAATCTGAAGTTTCGCCAGTTTCTGCATTCCATAGAACAAGGGTAGTCATGGATCCAGCCCCAGCCCATCCATTTGACAACAATGCATTTCCAGCACCATCAAAATTGAAGCCAGTACCTGCTACATTAACACCCTCAACGGTTGCTTTAGCTCCGTCTTCAGCAGCATAAGAATAAAAGCCCACTGTTTTCTCATTCAAATAGAATTTACCGCCATAAGCTGCTCCCCAACGAGCATTTGTAATTGCTGGCATATTTTCTGTAATTTCCCAATCTTGTGTCAAAGTTGGAACAGTGACTTGGGCATTTGCTGCGCCGGCTATTAGAGCCGCAGCCGAAAGTAGTAAAAGTTTTCTCATCTTTCCTTAATTTTAGTGCTTGCGGTAAAATAATCCTTAATGTTTTTAATTTCGGAATATAAATCTTCAATTTTTCGGGAAGAAAAGTAGTTTTTTGTCGTTTTTCTTTGTTGTTAATTAATTTTTTTCTAGTTTTGTGACCTAAAATAATGTCTTGAATACAATTTTAAGGAGAAAAAGCTACTATTACCACAATAATAATAGACAACATACGATTTTCTATAAGGAAATTTTAACTAACAAATAAAATAAATTAAACAACTATTATTACTAATCACTAAAATTAAGGAAAGATGAGAAAACTTTTACTTTTAGCCGCAGTGGCTCTAGGTACAGCCACATCTGCTTTAGCTGTGACTACGGATGCAACCTACGAAGCAGCGAATGGTTTAACAATGAAGAACCTTTGGGCTATTACCCCAAACTGGGATAGCGAAACATTCAACAGCGTAGCCGCTTTGAATTCAGCAAACGGTAGAACATCATGTGTTTTGAATGGTGTCGTATACGTTGCTAATTTAGCATCACCTTACAATATTGAGAAATTTGATGCTATAACTGGAGAATATTTAGGAGCATTAACATCTGGAGCTAGTGGATGGTATCAAAATCTAAACATTGGTGTTGATAGCTATGGAAACTTGTTTGTTACTGGATTGATGTCAAGCACAAACTTTAATTTAAGAGTTCTAAATCCAGAGGACGGTAGTGTGATTGGAGATGTTGTTAATCTTGCAAAAACAGATGATAGTTATCGTGTTGATTATTTCGACATTGTTGGTGATGTGACAAGGACAAAAGATAAATGTGTCATAATGGGTGCTTCATCAAATACTTCAACATATGTGGCATGTTGGACTGCTGAAAAGGACGGAGATTTCGTTTACAGCAGAATTACTTGTACAGATGATAATGCTTTCTCAACAGGTGCAGTTCTAAAAATTAAATTAGGAGAAGGTGATGCAACTTATGATGCCGCACAATTTTGGGTTGACGGAAATAGCCAAGCACCTCAATTGTTTAATGCTGATGGTAGCGTTGCAAGAAAGATAACAGCAGTATCACCTGATACTGGAACACAAGGTTTCGAAGAATTTACAGTAGGCTCACACAATCTTATGGCTGTATCTATGACAGCTTCTAAAAACGGAGCTGCTACATTCTCTATTTTGGATTGTTCTGAAACTACAGGGGACTTGACTTCAAGCAACACCACTGAGCTATGGAATGTAACAGGATTGCATGGAACTAAATCAGATGGCAGCACATACGTTCACAACCTATACGTAGAAAAACATGTTGATGCAAATAATAAAGAAGCTGCAATATTGATTTCTCAAAAGGTTGGTAATGGCTTAGGTGCATATCTAATTGCAGAAGAAGGTTTTGATGATGCAACTGTTGCTATTGAAACTGTGGAAGTTGATGCTAACGCGCCAGTTGAATACTACAACTTGCAAGGCGTTAAGGTAGCTAACCCTGAAAGCGGCTTGTTCATCAAGAAGCAAGGCAGCAAGACCACAAAGGTAGTGCTATAATCATCCGCTGCTATCGCTAACCGCTAATCGCAATCAGCGAAACGATAAAAAAAACACGATTCAGCCGTCCGAGTGGGCTGAATCCTCCCTAAGAGCCACCTCCCCCGAGGCGGCTCTTTTCATCTCTATGAGTAATAAGAGCTAGAATAGATATAAGCGGTAGTGCGAAGCACTGGGATAAGTGATGATACGGTGGCATTAGTGGTGTAGTGCGAAGCACTGGAAAGCGGCAGCGATATGCAATAACCGTGTCGGTTGAGCCATAGCGAAACCCACGGCGAGGGGGATGCCCCCACATCCACACTCCGTCTGAAAGACGGGAATACCACTCACTTAGGGAAGTATGGCTCATCGGCAGACACACCCATGTCTAGCAGCCATTGGCGATACTCATCAGCGAATGTCACCTTTTTGTGATGTGCCTTCTGGTTGTTTATATATTCGGTGACACTCGGAATCTCGGATATAGAGTATGTGAACGCTCCATATCCCTCTGTCCAACCGTTCCAATAAGGGAAGGAGGAATCCCTCTTTATCAGATAACTTGACTCCTGTTTCAGTCGCTTTACAAAGTCGGTCAATGCGACTTTCGAGGTGATGTCAACCAATATATGCACGTGGTCGGGCATCCCGCCTATGCGATAAACAAAGGCACCGTATTTTTTCATCAAATCATATAGTATTTTATACAATTTACGCTCTACTTCTATAGCTATCGTTGGTTGGCGGTGCTTTGTGCCGAAAACAATATGATAAACGGACTTGGAGAAACTCATAATTCGATATTTTATGCGTAAAAGTAACTATTTTATACGAATTGCATAGGATTTCTTCACTTTTTCCCGTCTTTCAGACGAGGAGAGGACGCACTGGCTTGCCGTGCCGTGGGTTTCGCCTATCGCTCAACCGACACGGTTATTGCGTATCGCTGTCGCTTTCCGGTGCTTACGCACTACACCACTAATACCACCGTATCATCACCTATCCCAGTGCTTCGCACAACATTTCACCATACATACTGCACGCAACGACTAGTTTTTTATTGGCGGGAGCGGGAGGCTAGCTCGCCTAGGAAGTAGGTGAGGCATGCCGTGCCGTCCATCGTAGGCTCGTTGGTGGAGTAGTCGCTATAGTCATCGTGATACACCGCAATGTTGTGAAACTTGGCGTAGCGGTCGGCATTACGCAAGTGCAAACCCCACAGCGACTTAAAAATGTTGGCATACACTGGTCCGTCGATTATTCCGCCGTCAAGTCGGTACTTGCCTTTACCTTTTTCAAATATAGGAGAATGAGGGTCGAGCGGATAGTCGCCATCCTCGGGCAGTGCTATAATCATACACTTTCCCCACGGATTCACGCCAAACAGCCAATCACGCATGGCGGTTTCAATTTCCTGATATTGCGCGTCGCCAGTAATCTTGCGGTAAAGCATTGCTTGCGTTACGAAAGCCGTTGTGAGATTGTTGGAACACCATATAAATGGGATGCCGTGCATGAAAGCGTTGTCGCCAGCACGGTCGCGCACTCGCTCCAGACCAGCCTTCACGTTGCGGATGAACTCTTGGCGTATACGCTCGTCTTTCACCGTCGACAGCAGCACATGCCCCATGTTCATGAACGGATACCACTGGTAGTGGTGTGCCGAGTCAGCACCCATCCAAGGAGTGACAGGCTCTAGTCTGCCATAGTTGACGGCATCGGTCAGATACTGTTTGTCGTCGGTGGTGCGGAACATGTGCATCGCCGCTAGCTCCATGTCGTCGCTCCAGTTGTCTTCCTCGTAATAATATGGCGACACGGTGCAGGCAGTTTGGCACGCCCCTGGGTTAGCTTTGCCTACCTTGTAGGCATTAGCTGCCTTAGCCTTGAGCAGTGCGGAGAAAGCAGGGTCTATCTTGGCGAACACCTCAGCCCCCAGCGAGAATGACGAGCAGAATTTACCCACCGAAGATGCTAAGCCCTTGCTGTCGTTCTTGTATTTGCTCAATCCGTAAGGTGCTCCGTGGCATGGGTATACAGGACGTTCCTTGCCTCCGCCCCAACCGTAGTCCACGGTGTCTTTGGCTGGCAATCCCGAAAATTTGTGGTCACGGTCGTCAGCTATCTGGTTGTAGAAAGTGCTATCGTTAGGATTCATCTTCACCATCCACTCTAGCCCCCAGCGAGCCTCGTCTAGGATGTCGGCAATACCGTTTTTGCCCGGTCTGCCGTTGGCTAGATATTCATCAGCCCACACATCGGGATTCTGCGTGTAGGCGAAAAGCATCTGATAGGTGGCGTTAGCCGAGGTGGTGAGATATTGCAGATAGTCGGAGGCATCGTGCCAACCGCCAGTCACGTCCACCTTCTTGCCGTCGTCTTTGCCGCTCAACACCAGCCTGCCGTCGAGCGTGTGGCACGAATCATCGAGATAAGGATTATATCCGCATCGCTGTTGCCTCATGTATCGCAACGGCACTTCGTTAGCCCCGGCATACACATCGTTACCTATCTTGAAAGGGCGTGACTTAGCCGAGCCTGCCGCTATCTCGTAGATGCCGGGAGCAGTGATTTGTGAGAAGTCGAGGCGAGCCGTAGCTCCGAATGGCGACAACTTGCCCATAGGCTTTACTCGGTTAATCTTCACTTTCTTACCAGTGGTGACGTTGGTCACGGTGAACGATTTCACATCTTCGGGCTGTTCCATTATCATCACAGCCACCTTTATGTCATCGGGCAGATAGCCCATCTGGTTCACTCGCACCCAACTTTCGGCATGAGCGGTAATAGCTATAGCCACCGCCGCCACTAATAGCATCAATTTCTTCATAAATCACAAATATTTACCCACAAAAATACATCCTTTCATCAAAAGAAACAAAAAAGTTCAACTGCACGTAAGCACTATTACCTCCTATCGCCTTGTGCGTAAGCACAGTGCAGGGAGCAATAAGAGATATGAGAGTAATAAGAAACCTATAGTGCTTACGCACAAGGTGAAAGCGATATGGGTGATATAAGAGCTATAGGAGGTAGTGCGAAGCACTGGGATAGGTGATGATACGGTGGTATTAGTTGTGTAGTGCGTAAGCACTGGAAAGCGTTAGCGATACGCAATAACCGTGTCGGTTGAGCCGAATGGCGAAACCCACGGCACGGCAAGCCAGTGCGTCCTCTCCTCGTCTGAAAGACGGGAAACCCATATCTCCTATATCTCCTATATCTCTTATTACTCCTAGAGATGAAAAGAGCCGCCTCGGGGGAGGTGGCTCTTAGGGAGGATTCAGCCCA
>CAZSHA010000100.1:0-5682 GCA_964606575.1 uncultured Muribaculaceae bacterium
AGACGGTCATGGTATCACCATCGGCATAGCTGTTGGAAGAAAGCTCCAGATTTGGGACAAGTTGAAAATGTGACATTAAAGAAAGGCGTCCTAAGTTGGGATAAGGTAGAAAAAGGCAAATCAATAGTGAAATATACTATCTATGCTATACCGAACAAAGTAACATTCGCTGATGCAATGAGTACCGATGGTGACGGACTAGATGCTAAGTATCTTCAAGCAATATCTTATGATAATAAGTATCAGTTGCCAAAGAATAAACAAAAGAGGCATTGGTATGCGATATGCGTATATGACGGATATGGAAATGAGTTTGCTCCTGTAAAAGTGAACTATAAGGAAAAGAAATAAAGCATAATTGAGTGAATTTAGAGTGAGAGCGGTGTGGCAACTTTTTGTCGCACCGCTTTCTTTATACAGGAGCATTATTGTTTTATTATGATTCGAGAAGAATGATAATTATTTATTTTTAGGATATAGATACCGGCTGGTAGGTGAGTTGTATTTAGGTTGGCTTTTGTGCTATTTATGGTTTCATGCAATACTTTCCTGCCAGTTATCGTAAGGATTTCTAAAGTGTAGATGGTGTCTTCTGAAATAACATTTATTACGTCGGTAGCAGGATTGGGGTACACTTGTAGCTTAGGTTTGTCGTTTGTTACGCTGTTGACAGCCGAATTTGGCGAATTTGTTGTTCCCCAATCGATAGGTTCGATTTCTGGCATCTCGCTTTTTATGAGGCTGTTGGTTGTAATCATGTATATTCCCATCGAAGCATATTTGCTGTAGTTGGTTTTACTGTCTACAGTCCAACATGCTGAGTTCATCCCGGCATTATGATAATTCAATACTAGCTCTTGGTCGAAATAACCAACCGATATAGACGGCTCTAAACCATTTTCAGCACACCATTCCACTTTTGATATTGCTAGTGATGAACATAGAAATTGACATTTGACGTTTGGATAGTTCTTTCTTATGTGTAGTAGCGATTTTTGCATTGAGGTTAGGAATATAGCTTTAGATTCCAATCCTTTCTCTTGAACCAATTTAAACAAACCAGCAAACTTGCTCATGTCATTGTTGTTTATGCCAGTAGTCCATTTGAGTTCTATTACAGGGAAAACATCCTTATCAATGCAGATGTCAAGAAATTCGGCAACGGTGCATATTTTACCGGTATAAGTGATTCCGTTTCGGGTTTGAGTGTAGGTTTCTTTTGCCAGTTCCTCGTATGTCGTACTAGCCACGGTGAGAGTTCCTCCTAATCGATTGGTGGTTTCGTCGTGGCTGATGACGTAAACGCCGTCTTTTGTGACACGCACATCACATTCAAGTCCGTCGTAGCCTTTCTTGTCTACTCCGTTTATAAAACTTTCAGTTGTGTTTTCGACTCCTAATGATGAGCCTCTGTGACCAACAAACAAAGGTTTCCAAGCATGAGCTTGCACTGCAATGGTAATAAAAAAAGCTATGAAATAAAATGATTTCATCTTTATGAGGTTTTAAAGTCTTATCAAAGATAGTGATTATTAGCGTGAAAAATATATTGGCGGTTAATTAATATTATAATAAAGATACGATTGTTGAAATAAATAGCGTAATCGTAATTTTTTTGCTATTTTTGTGCTAAATTAGTGAAAATGTGGAGATAGCTGAAAACTTCGGCGTTGTTAATGATAAAAATAGATAAAGATATAATTATGGCTGATACTAAAGCTGAATTTGATTATGTGATAGGGTTGTGCCGTGACGTGTTTATGAAAAAGATGCGTGACTACGGTGCTTCGTGGAGATTGATGCGACCAGAATCACTCACCGATCAGATTTTTATAAAGGCTCGACGTATAAGGACTTTAGAAACCAAGAAGGAATCGAAAGTGGGTGAGGGCATATATCCTGAATTTATGGGCATTGCTAACTATGGTATTATGGCTCTTATACAATTGGAATTGGGCTATGCTGATAAAGTGGATTTAGATGAAGCTAGAGCTTTAGAGTTGTATAACCACTATATGAGAGTGACTACCGAACTCATGTATAATAAAAATAGTGATTATGATGAGGCATGGCGGTATATGCGTGTAAATTCATACACTGACATTATTCTAACTAAGTTGGAGAGAATCAAGCAGATTGAGGACAACAACGGTGAAACGATAGTTTCGGAAGGTGTCGACTCTAATTATATGGATATAGTGAATTATTCATTGTTTGGGTTGATAAAACTCGGAGATGAAAAGCGATAAGTTTTATAGCGAGAAGTGGACTCGGTGGATAGTGCTGGCATTGAGATTGCTGGTAGGAACTGTATTCGCTTTTTCAGGATTTGTAAAAGCTGTTGATCCTTGGGGTGTCCTGTATAAGTTTGAGGACTATATGCAGACATTGGGCTGGGATTGGTTATCGCCATTCTTGCTGTTTGGGGCTTTTGCTGTGTCGATAGTGGAGTTTGCGTTGGGCGTGTGCCTTTTAGTGGGGGCTTATAGGCGTGTATCGGTGATACTCACTTTCTTGATGATGCTTGTGATGACCCCAGTAACATTGTGGCTTGCAGTGACAGATGCCGTGCCTGATTGTGGCTGCTTCGGAGATGCCGTGGTGCTTAGTAATACTGCGACTTTCTTGAAAAATGTGGTGTTGCTTGTCGCTTTGGTCTATCTATTGCGTTATAATAGGAAATTGGGCAATGTATATAGCTCCAGTGTGCAGTGGATGGTGACATTATGCACCGTTGTGTTCATTGCTCTTGTCGCATTTTATGGCTATTTTTATCAACCGATGCTTGATTTCCGACCATATAAAGTAGGAAGGACACTAGTGCCTATGGACACTGAAAGTGGAGATGATGTTGAAAACTACGTGTTCGTGTATGAAAAGAATGGTGAAAAGACAGAGTTCAGCATAGATGATGTTCCGCTAGATGAAGATACCGCATGGACTTTTGTTGAAAGAAAGGAAATAGGCGGTGAAAATGATAATACGATAGAAAGCGGAAGCCTAGCTCTAACCAAAGATGGGGTAGAAGTGACTGATAGTGTGATAGGACATATAGGAGAACAAGTGATATTGGTGTTCTCTGATATGGAATATGTGGATATTACTTATACCTACTTGATAAATGTGATTGACGATTATGCAAGGTCGCATAATGTGGATATAATAGGTATTGCCGATGCTACAAAAGAAGAGATAGCAGAGTGGAACGACCTCTCTATGGCTTCCTATTCTATATATAATGCCGATGATAGCGAGCTGAAAATGTTAGCCCGTGGAAATCCGGCCATTGTGTATGTGAAAGACGGCAAAGTGGTGTGGAAACGCACATTGCAGTCGGTTAGTGCCGACCGTGTAGAGTCTGCAATAAACGGTACTGGCGATTTTGAATGGATTGCAGCCGATTATGACGGCAGGAACAGGTTGAAGCTGTTGGCGTTGAGCTATGTGATGTCGTTGGTTGTGATATTAATAGTGAACCGCAGTTATAGAGTGTACAAATTTAGTAAGAGAATGATTAAAAAGAATCAAAAATAAAAGTGTAACTTTGCGGTCGAAAACGAAAGAAATAACTTTATAAAAAACATAATTAGAAATGAGAAAGAATATCGTAGCTGGAAACTGGAAGATGAATACTACAGTTTCTGAAGGTGTTAAATTGGCAACTGAAGTAAACGAGGCTCTTAACGGAGTTGATGCTAAGTGTGAAGTGATTATTTGTGTGCCTTTCACTCACTTGACATCTTGTAAGGCTGTTTGTGGTGAAAAACTTCACTTGGGCGCTGAGAATTGTGCTGATCACACTAAGGGTGCTTACACTGGAGAGGTTTCTGCTTCTATGGTTGCTTCTACTGGAGCTGACTATGTAATACTAGGTCACTCAGAACGCCGTGCTTACTATGGCGAAACTGTAGAAATGCTTGCGGAAAAGACAAAGCTGGCTCTTGAAAACAATTTGAAAGTTATTTTCTGTATTGGTGAAGTTCTTGAGGAACGTGAAGCTGGCAAGCAAAACGAAGTGGTGAAAGCTCAATTGGAATCAGTGTTCAGTCTATCAGCTGAAGATTTCGGCAAAATAGTTCTTGCTTACGAGCCAGTTTGGGCTATCGGAACAGGTAAGACTGCAACCGACGACCAAGCAGAAGAAATACATGCTTATATCCGTAGCTTGATTGCTGAGAAATATGGTGAGCAAGTAGCTGAAGACACAACAATCCTTTATGGCGGTAGCTGCAAACCATCAAATGCAAAGGGCTTGTTTGCTAAGCCAAACGTAGACGGTGGTCTAATCGGTGGCGCATCTCTTGATGCTGAGTCATTCATGGGTATCGTTACAGCATTCTAATAGAAGAATAAGATACTTAAAAAGTGGGCTGCAAAGATATTTTTACGTATCTTTGTAGCTCATTGTTTAATGATAGGTTAAGATGATGAATAGCAGCGTGAAAATTTTATATGTCATATTATTAATGCTTGCTCCATGCATGGCTTTGGCTCAAGAGGTGATTACCGACCATTTGGCGAAATCGTCTAATGGCAATGTGGTCATAGTTCAGCCCGACGGTTTGCGTGAAAGGCTTAAAGCTGAGAATGGTGCCGGAATAGTAGAGGATAAGAAAATGGAGGAGGCAAGAGGTGTTGGCTATCGCATTCAAGCTTATTCCGACAGCAACCAACGTACGGCTAAAGCTCAAGCAAAACAGCGTGCTAGCAATATTATGTCACGTTTTCCTGATTTGAGAACCTATCTTGCCTATAAGTCGCCATCGTGGCGGTTGAAGGTGGGCGATTTCAAAACTCGTGGTGAGGCTGAGCAGGTAATGCATGATTTAAAAGAGGCTTTTCCTGCATACGCAAGCGAGTTGAAGATAATAGTTGACAAAATAAATCTGTCGGAATAATGGCATTGGATTGTGAAGATAAGTTCTACGAAGAACATAAGGCTAAAATTGAAGCCATTGCCGAACATTATCGTGCAATAATAGAACTCTTAGGTGAGGATGCAAACCGTGACGGCTTGTTACGCACACCATTCCGTGCGGCAAAAGCCTTGGTGGAAGTGACGCAAGGCTACGATTGCGATGTCGAGAAGATTGTGAAATCTGCAATGTTCGATTATGCTGGAAAAAGTATGGTAGTGGTGAAAGGCATTGAGTTCTACTCTTTGTGTGAGCATCACATATTACCTTTTTTCGGTAAAATATCGGTAGGCTACATGCCCAATGGAAAAATTGTGGGATTGAGCAAGATTGCAAGGGTTGTAGATGCATTGGCAAAGCGGTTGCAGGTACAGGAGCGTTTGACTAGTGAGCTATGTGACTTATTGGATAGGGTGCTTGGGGCAAGTGGTGTGATTGTTCTATGTGAAGCTGGGCATTTGTGTATGAAAATGCGTGGTGTGGAAAAGCAAGAAAGCATGACTTCTACAATAGAGTATCGTGGTGTATTTGAAAATAACAGTTTGCGAGCCGAATTCATGAAAATGCTTGAATGATAGTAAGAGAAGCATGTAAGTGAAATTTATGCGTATTTTTTAGCTTATAAGGCTTGCGTAATTCAAAAAAACGCCTTATCTTTGCACTCGCAAAAAGGAAGGATAAGCGAGTTCTTCTTATAAATAGAATATTTTGAAAATGCGAAAATAGCTCAGTTGGTAGAGCACAACCTTGCCAAGGTTGGGGTCGC
>CAZSHA010000101.1:0-5613 GCA_964606575.1 uncultured Muribaculaceae bacterium
GACTTTGATTTTGACAATAGCGAAATAAACCATAGTATCAAATAGCACATAAAATAAGAAACTCCTGAAGAATCATTTTTCAGGAGCTTTTTATTTTTAGCGGTATGTTGACAAAACCAGTTGGAGAATTAGAAGTTGTTTAAATTTTATTTCGAGATTATTTACGAGGTTTTCTAACTTTATTTTATTGCTGATAATTCTCGGTAAAGTTTTTGTACCGGCAATCCCATCACATTATAGAAACTGCCATTTATACTTTTCACGCCTACATAACCTATCCATTCTTGAATACCATAAGCACCAGCCTTATCCAAAGGCTTATACACATCCACATAGTATCTTATTTCATCTTCGGTAAGTTCAGCAAATTCAACATCAGTCACGCTTTTGAATGATTTTACTTGTGTTTTAGTCGTAATCGTAACACCTGTAACCACTTTGTGAACCTTTCCTGAGAGTTCACGTAGCATGCGGCACGCTTCATCGGCATCATGAGGTTTACCTAAAGCCGTGCATCCGCACACAACCACCGTATCTGCGGTTATCACCAGCTCGTTGTCCGCAATGGTTTCACGATAAGCATCAGCCTTCTTTTTTGAAATATACACAGCTATATCCTCAGCATCCAAACCACTCGGATAACTCTCGTCAATACCTTTAAGCACTCTTGTAGAAAAAGTTAGTCCAAGTTCTTCCAACAGTTGCCTGCGTCTTGGAGAATTTGAAGCTAAAACGATATTATAATCACTTAAATTATTCAACACTCCAGCCATATCACCAACCAAAAGCACGTTTATCAGCCAACCATTCTCCGTTTGCCTTCATCACTTGTTCCACTATCTCTCTGCCCACGCCATAACCACCATCAAAAGGACTTATATATTTGGCAATTTCTTTGACTTCGGGAGCGGCATCTGCCGGTGCGATAGGCAACCCTGCTACACGCATCACTTCTAAATCGGGAATATCATCACCCACGTACACCACCTCTTCTGGCTTTAACCCATTACGCTCCAGCCATTCATTAAAGAACGTAAGTTTTACGCTAGCTCCCATTATCACATCTTGCACACCAAGCCCTTCAAAACGCTTCCTAACAGCTTCAGTCTTTCCGCCTGTGATAATAGCAACCTTATAACCATGTTTCACAGCTAGTTGTAAAGCATAACCATCCTTGATGCTTACGCATCGCATTGGTTCGCCATTAGGATGCAACGGTATCACCGACGGTGAAAGCACACCATCGACATCGAAAGCCAACCCCTTTATTTTTGTCAAATCGTAATTTATAGAACTCATAACCAATTATTCTTGTGGTCGCCATTCGCCTATATGGACACGTTCCCATAACATCTTTTCAGGATTGAAAGGCTTGCGTTCTTCGCCTTTCTGCCCCAGCGTAACTATACATTCCACTTGCATTTCTGCTGGAATATTCAATAGGGCTTTAACATAATCATCGGCACTCTCGTCATCACTACGCATACGTCCTCGCACTTGCACCCAACAACTGCCCATACCCAAATCTTCAGCTTGCAACTGAATAAAAGTAGCGGCAATTGATGCATCTTCAATCCAAGCCTCGCTTAGTGTGGGATCTACTAGCACCACTACAGCAAGACTACATTTTGCGATAGAACCAGCACCAAATTCTTTACATTTAGATAATTCTTCAAGCATCTTCTTGTCTTCCACAGTTACAAAATACCACGGACGACTATTTTTAGATGTTGGAGCAACCAAAGCCGCCTCCAATATCAACTTTACGTCATCGGCAGGAATTTCTTCCTCTGTATATTTCCTGATACTTCGACGACGCATCAGCAATTCATGAAAATTTTCCATATCTTTTTATGCTATTTATAATTTCAAAATTCACGTTTCACAAAGATAAGACAAACTCATAAATCAAGCAACTATAAAAATTTAGAATCTGTTTTAATTTAAACTGGTTCTTTAAGAATGTTGTTTTTTACGACTTGGTTTTATACTTAAAATATAGGTTTATACGTTATTGTAAATATACAAATAACGAAACAATGAAATTTTCATCATATTTTACCATCACCATTATAGTATTATTGCTTTCTTTCCTGCAAACTAACGGACAAGTTAAAATCTCAGGAAAAGTTACCGATGACAAAGATTCACCCATAGAATTTGCCACTATTCGAGTGCAAGGTACTGCTATAGGCACTAATTCTAACTTAAAAGGTGAATATTCACTGTCTGTCGCCGAAAAAGACACTATCGTGGTTGAGGTGAGTTGTATAGGATATGCCAATGTCAAACGACAATTCATCAACCCTAAAGGCAATATAACACTTAATGCTAAACTCTATCCTAAAGCACATAGCTTAAATGAAGTTCAAGTGGTGGAATTTAAACGGCAAACCAACCAGATGCAAACTATAGATGCTAAAATAGCCCGACTCACACCTGATGCTTCTGGCGGGAGCATTGAATCTGTTATATCGACTATGGCAGGAGTCAGCTCAAAAAATGAAATGAGTTCGCAATACATGGTTCGTGGTGGCTCATACGATGAAAACAGCGTTTATATCAATGGAATTGAAATTTATCGCCCTCAGCTAATCAGCTCTGGTCAACAAGAAGGATTGAGTATAATAAACCCCGACTTGGTAGGGGCTGTAAATTTCTCTACCGGCGGTTTTAACGCCGAATATGGCGATCGAATGTCATCAGTCCTAGACATAACTTATCGTGAGCCAGAAGCATTTGAAGGAGCTATAGCTATGAGCCTGCAGGGCGGAAGCATATCAATAGGACAAAGCAGTAAGAACTTTTCCCAGCTACACGGATTCCGCTACAAGCGTAACTCTTCATTATTAGGTTCACTAGAAACCAAGGGGGAATATGACCCTCAATATTTCGATTACCAAACAAGTTTGAATTATAAACTAGGCAAGAAATGGAAAGTTTCTTTTTTAGGAAATATATCCATTAACAACTATCGTTTTACTCCGCAAAACCGAAATACCAGTTTCGGCACATCAACTAACGCAAAACAATTCAAGGTGTTCTTCGACGGACAAGAAAAAGACAAGTTTGAAACATATTTTGGTGCGTTGACCCTCAACTACAAACATTCTAAACGAACCGATATAACGATGCTAGCATCAGGATATTTGACTAATGAACTTGTAGGCTACGACATTCATGGTGAATATTGGCTAGATGAAGCCGGAACAACAGGCGAAAACGGTATCGGAGGCGAACTAGGCGTAGGCAAATACCATGAACACGCCCGCAATCGTTTAAAAATGGGTGTTTTCTCTTTAGGATTCAAAGGCAGAACGACTATAGGCAAGAACAACCTATCTTTTGGAATGTCTTACAATCATGAGAAAATATACGAACGTGCCAGCGAATGGGAACAACGTGACTCAGCAGGCTACTCGTTGCCACATACTGGTAATGGTGTGCAAATGATTTACAACCTAACATCAAAACAAGATTTCGGTTCAAACCGCATATCAGGCTTCGTTCAAGACACTTACAAGCTAAACAGCAATTCAGGCTTTATCACAATAAACGCCGGAATTCGCCTATCCTACTGGAATTTCAATAAGGAATTCCTGATCAGTCCTCGTGCTAGCATAGGTTTCGTGCCTAAGCAAAACGAGCGATTTGCACTCCGTTTTGCTACTGGTATATATTACCAGTCACCTTTTTACAAGGAATATCGCATAGAGAAAGTTGATGATTTCGGCAACTCATACATCGACTTGAACCACGACATAAAGTCGCAACGCAGTATCCATTTCATATTAGGAGGTGACTACACGTTCCGCTCCAACAATAGGCCATTCAAATTAACAACCGAATTATATTATAAGAATTTATCGGACTTGATTCCATACGAGATTGACAACTTAAAGCTTGTTTATACTGGTATGAATCAGTCTAAAGGATACATAACTGGCATTGATTTTAAATTCTTCGGTCAATTTGTCGAAGGCACAGACTCATGGGTAAGTTTCTCATTGATGAAAACCCAAGAGGAACTCAATGGAATTAAAGTGCCTAGACCGACCGACCAACGCTACAATTTAGCACTGTTTTTCACCGACTATTTCCCAAAATTTCCCAAGTTGAAATTCAGTTTAAAAGCAATTTTCTCCGATGGCTTACCAACAACTTCTCCACGAACATCCCGTGATCAATCATATTTCCGTGTACCTGCTTATAAGCGTGTAGATGCAGGTCTATCATACCAACTGGTTGGAGATAGTGGAGAGAAGCCAAGCAACTCATTTCTAAGGAATTTCAAGAGCGTATGGATAGGTGTCGATGTGTTCAATATGTTCGACATTTCCAATGTGAGCAGTTTCTATTGGGTAACCGACGTAAACGAAATGCAATATGCTGTACCTAACTATTTGACTCGCCGCCAGCTAAACGTACGTCTATCAATGAATTTTTAGCTCAATAGCTTAACCCTTTTTTTCAGTAAAAAATTAGGTACATATCGGCGAAGACCACCATAATACTTTGCCCATAATTTAATACCATTTACACCCATAAAAGGTATGTATAGTGTGCGTAATTTCAACCGCATCGGAATTAAACTGTTATCTATTTTACTCGCATAATACTCAAACTTTTCTTCGATTTCCTTACGTTCACTCTCATTGAAATAGGATTTGTTATCCAAATAGAACCTCCAAATCCCAATCAAGCCATACCAGCAGAACTGTTCAAACTTAACCATGAATTCATGTGGTACTTTTCGTTCTTCAAGATGTTTTTTCATTATATGATTAGCTGCCATCACATCAAATCGTCTAATTGAAATTTTATACGATATTGATTCATCGTGCTGTCGATAGATGTATTCGCCTTCACTGAATCTAACTTCTCTCGACACTAGAAAATGAAGCCTTGACGTATTATCATCACCTGAATATCTAACACACTCATCATATAAGACTTCTTTCTGAATCCTCATCCTTGTTATGTACAAGCCATGAATACCCCAATCCAAAGAAGCCTCTAATGCCTCCATTCCTGTAAGCGGCTTTTCGTCCACCCTATTCTGGAATGGAACTTTTGTTCCATTTTTTTCAAAGATTAAGACTAGTCTTAATAGCACTGTATCAGTGCTATTGCTCTCGTCGAACACTTTCATTGCCTTTTCTATAGCATCAGGTGCAAGGTAATCATCGGAATCTACCATAGCGACAAAATCGCCGTCGGCATATCTAATACCATGATTTCGGGTTCTTGCTTGACCTAGATTCTCTTTATTTTCAAGAACCAAAATTCTATTATCCCTACTAGCATATTCTTTCAAAATAGCCAATGAGCCATCTGTTGAAGCATCATTAATACAAATAATTTGTAAATCCCTATATGTCTGATTCACCAACGATTCAAGACATTCCCTCAAATATTTCTCTGTATTATATACAGCCACTAAGATTGAAACTTTACCAGTCATAAATATGCTATATCATTATTCCTAAATTGCAAATATAACGAAATATTTCACTAAATATAAATATTTCATAGCGAAAGGTAGATAAGGATTCACTATGCAGATTCCAGTAGCAAGTGCAAAACTACAAAAACTCTTTATAAAAATCAATC
>CAZSHA010000102.1:0-5544 GCA_964606575.1 uncultured Muribaculaceae bacterium
TATCCAACAATCAAAGACTGCCGATATTAAGCAAAATCGGCAGAACCTAATCACAAAAATAAAGCATTTGGCATCTTGCGGCGCCGAACTCGTAGTATTGCAAGAGCTGCACGACTCTTTGTACTTTTGCCAAGTAGAATCTACTGATAATTTCGACTTAGCTTACAACTTAAATGGCAATGAATGTAAAAGCTATGCCGATACCGCAAAAGAATGCGGAATCGTGCTTGTCACATCCATGTTTGAAAAACGTGCAGTGGGTTTATACCACAATACAGCGGTAGTTTACGAGAAAGACGGCAGCGTTGCTGGAAAATACCGAAAGATGCACATCCCTGACGACCCGGCATATTATGAAAAATTCTATTTCACCCCCGGCGACCTAGGGTTTGAGCCTATAGACACGTCAGTAGGAAAGTTAGGCGTACTTGTGTGCTGGGATCAATGGTATCCAGAAGCAGCACGGCTCATGGCACTGAAAGGTGCTGACGTGCTTATTTATCCAACGGCTATAGGCTGGGAAAGCACCGATACCGATGACGAGAAAGAAAGACAACAAGGAGCATGGCAAACCGTGCAACGAGGACATGCCGTAGCAAACGGACTACACGTTATCACAGTGAACCGCACTGGTCACGAAGAAGATCCATCTAAACAAACCAACGGTATACAGTTCTGGGGACATTCTTTCGTAGCTGGTCCGCAAGGAGAAATAATATATCAAGCTCCCGACAACAAAGAAGCAGAAGCCATAGTTGAGCTTAATATGGAACGTTCCGAACAAGTAAGGCGTTGGTGGCCTTTCCTAAGGGACAGACGTATCGATAAATACGGTGATATAACCAAACGGTTTATCGACTAGCATCCACAAAAAGAAAAGGTGACGTGCAAAATATAGCATATCACCTTTACTTTTCACCTTAACAATGTGCCTATCAGCAAGCTTTAAAACTCATATCCAATCCTTTAACAGAATGAGTCAAAGCTCCGACTGATATATAATCAACTCCACATTCACCATATTGGCGTAGAGTCTTGAATGTTATACCGCCCGAAGATTCAGTTTCAAATCTGCCGTCTATCATTTTCACGGCTTCACGAGTAAGCTCAGGGGTGAAGTTGTCAAGCATAATGCGATCCACCTGCCCTACTTCTAGAACTTGTCGCAATTCATCAAGATTACGCACCTCGATTTCAATCTTCATGCCGTCCTTGCCGTTAGCTTTGATGTATTCATTAGCTTTCAAAATAGCATTCTTTATACCGCCAGAGAAATCCACATGATTATCTTTCAACAAAATCATATCAAATAAGCCTATACGGTGATTCACACCGCCACCTATCTTCACAGCATCTTTCTCCAACAACCGCATTCCTGGGGTGGTCTTACGTGTGTCTAGCACCTTTGTCTTTAGCCCCTTTAGCTCATCCATATACTTAGCAGTGGTGGTAGCTATACCGCTCATACGTTGCATGATGTTCAGCATAAGACGTTCAGTCTGTAATAAAGATTGCACTCTACCCTCGGTAACGAAAGCTATATCACCTGGCTTTACATGCTCTCCGTCATGGATAAAAACGATTGTCTTTAGTTCTGGGTCAAATTTCTTGAACACCTTCAACGCAACCTCAACACCAGCAAGTATGCCTTCTTCCTTTATTATAAGCTGGGATTTACCCATTTCATCGGCTGGTATACAGCATAACGTAGTGTGGTCGCCATCGCCTATATCTTCGGCAAACGACAATTCCAATAAATCGTCTATAAGTTCGTCGTATGATTTCATATATTTTGGATTTTATGATATTCTGTCAAAATGTAATATCTTTGCCTTGCAAATTTAACAATAAAAATCATTCTAACAGGCATACGATTTATATAATTATGAAGATAACCCTTGTTGTAATTGGTAAGACCAACAATAAATTCCTTATTGATGGCATTGATGAATACACAAAACGGCTTTCATTCTACATTCCCTTTAACATCTCCTATCTGCCCGACGTGAAGAATAACAAGAAGCTATCGGAAGAACAACAGAAAGCACTGGAAGGAAACACCATTCTTAGCTCACTAGAGAAATCGGATTACGTGGTGCTGCTTGATGAGCATGGCAAAGAATTTACGTCTATAGAATTTTCAAAATACATCGAGAAAAAAATGGTGACAGTGCCGAAACGACTGGTTTTCATAGTGGGTGGTCCTTACGGCTTCACGCAAGAAGTAAAGGATCGTGCCAACGAGAAGATTTCACTCTCAAAAATGACATTCTCGCATGAAATGATTCGCCTAATTTTCACCGAACAGCTATATCGTGCTATGACAATCATCAGTAACGAGCCATATCACCATGAATAACACGCATTAACAGACTTTTAACTGAAAAAATGTCACACTTTTAAGCAATGGCACTTTTTTTGCATAATAGTCGATATAGAAAACAAATAAACTACATATATTATGCAAAAAGGTTCTATTGGGGTAACTACTGAAAACATATTCCCCGTTATTAAGAAATTCTTATACAGCGATCACGAAATATTCCTACGTGAGCTAGTTTCTAATGCCGTAGATGCGACTCAAAAACTTCGCACACTCGCTTCGCATGGCGAGTTTAACGGAACTCTTGACAACACTTCGGTGAGTGTGTCTATCGACAAAGATAAAGGCACATTGACAGTAAGCGACCACGGTATAGGCATGACAGCCGAAGACATCGACAAATACATCAATCAAATCGCATTCTCTGGAGCCGAAGAGTTCTTAGCAAAATATAAGAACGATGCCAACGCTATTATCGGTCACTTCGGACTAGGTTTCTACTCAGCCTTCATGGTATCAAAGAAAGTAGAAATACGCACCCTATCATATAAAGAAGGAGCAAAAGCAATGAGCTGGGTGTGCGACGGTTCGCCTGAATATGAAATGACTGAAATAGAAAAGGCTGAACGCGGTACTGACATTATCCTATACATCGATGATGAAAGCAAGGAATTTCTTGACAAGTCACGCATTGACGCATTATTGAAAAAATATTGCCGATTCTTGCCTGTGCCTATCATTAGCGGAAAAGTTCAAAAGTGGGACAACGGAAAATATGTCGACACCGACGAAGACAACATAATAAATAACGTTGAGCCTTTGTGGACTAGAAAACCTGCCGATTTGACAGACGAAGATTACATCAAGTTCTACCACGAATTGCATCCGGGGCAAGACGACCCACTATTCTGGATTCACTTAAACGTAGATTTCCCATTCAACTTGACTGGTATACTTTATTTCCCAAAAATAAAGAACAACATAGAAATCAACAAGAACCGTATACAGCTATACTGCAACCAAGTATATGTCACCGACCAAGTAGAAGGTGTTGTGCCTGACTTCTTAATGTTGCTACAAGGCGTTATCGACTCACCGGATATTCCATTGAATGTGTCACGTTCTTATCTTCAAAGCGATGCCAACGTGAAGAAAATATCTTCACACATCACTAAGAAGGTTTCTTCTCGACTTGAAGACATCGCTAAGAAAGATCGTAAGAACTTTGAAGAAAAATGGAACGACATCAAGCTATTTATAGAATACGGCATGTTGACCGATGAGAAATTCTGCGAATCGGCTATTAAGTATGCTTTGTTAGAAGATACAGAAAACAAATTTTTCAACTTCGATGAGTACAAAACCCTTATCAAAGATGCGCAGACCGACAAAGACGGAACATTGGTATATCTATATGCAACCAACAAGGAAGAACAATACACACACATCAAGGCTGCTACCGACAAGGGATATAGCGTGCTAATGATGGGCGGACAACTGGACTCGCATTTCATCGGATTGCTTGAGCAGAAGTTTGAAAAGAGCCGTTTCTCACGTGTAGATGCTGATGTGATAAGCAACCTTATTCCTAAAGATGATAAAAAGGAAGCTGATATAACATCGCTAGAACGCACCATTATGACCACATTGTTCAAGTCACAAGTTACAGCACTAGACAAGAGCGAGTTCCTTGTATCGTTTGAAGCACTTAGCAGTGATTCCAACCCTATCGTGCTTACTCAAAGCGAATACATGCGACGCATGAAAGACATGGCGGCACTTCAACCTGGCATGAGCTTCTATGGTGAGCTACCTGACAGCTACAACATGATTATAAACACCGAACACCCAGTAATAAAGAAAGTCATGGGCGATGCTGTCAACGCTCTAAAAGACACCGTAGAACCGCTAGAAACATCTTTAAATAACACCAACAAGGCTCTTGAAGAGGCACGTAAGGACGACAAGAAGAAAGATGAAGTATCGTCACATGAGAAGAAAGCCGAAGAAATACGCAACGAAGAAAGCAAAATTATAAGCGAATATGCTGGCTCTAACGACAAGGTAAAACAACTTGTTGATATTGCGTTGCTAGGAAACGGTTTGTTGAAAGGCGAAGCACTAAACAATTTCTTGAAACGTTCAATCGACTTACTATAAACAAGATCAAACCCATAAAATCAACAGTCCTGCGAGGTCATCCCCGCAGGACTGCTTATTTTTAAACTCAAATTATCAGTTTGAATAATTTGCCGTTTACTTTTACTATATAGATACCTTTTGTTTCAACTGGAATCATCGTAGCACTACCGCTGTAAACACACCGCCCGTTTACGGCATAAACTTCAATATTCTCATTATCGTCAACTCCAACAACCATAATGTTTCCATTATTTGAAGAAACTTTCACATCGCTATCGCTTATCGTTGATTCAATTCCTGAGAATTCTTTTTCTTCTATATTCCAAAAGTTTCTCCAAGGGTCAACTGATTCATAGGCACTTTTATGTCCTATTGGCACATATAAAGTAGCATATTGAAGTACATTTTCAGGGAAAGTACCTGAATATGATGGAGGAGTTGTTGACTTACAATAAACTTCTGTCAGCCCCGCACAAGTATTAAAAGCATAATTGCCAATAGTTGAAACAGATTTACCGATTGTTACAGAAGTCAAGTTTGTACAATTATCGAAAGCATAAGCACCGATACTTGTCACAGAGTTCGGTATTATTATGCTGGTCAAGCTGGAGCAATACCAGAAAGCACCGAAGTCTATAGTTGTAACTGAGTTTGGTATAGTTATTGATGTCAAATCACTACAATTTCCGAATACTCCAACACCAATGGTGGTAAGAGAATTTGGAATAATAGCCGAAGTCAAACTATAGCAGCCATCGAAAGCATAAAACCCGATACTGGTAACTGAGTTTGGAATGGTAATTGAAGACAAACTCGTACAGTGAGAAAAGGCATAGTCACCTATTGTCGTAACAGAGTTACCAATAGTAACATTTTTCAAACCGTCGCAATAAGCAAAAGCTCTATTTCCAACGTTTATAACAGAATTTGGGATATCAACCGACACCAATGAACAATCTTCAAAAGCCTCGTTTCCAATACTTTCAATAGAATTAGGTATCGTTATTGAAGTTAAATCGTAGCTATTAAAGAATGCTCCTTCTCCAATACTGGTCACAGAGTTCGGTATAACCGAAGTC
>CAZSHA010000103.1:0-4098 GCA_964606575.1 uncultured Muribaculaceae bacterium
AAGTGTGTCAAGTTGCTCCATCGGATGAATAAATGGATCGGTATAAAACAAGTCGACTTTTACATTGTCATCCTTCGAGTTGCCGACTAAGTATGAGATTCCAAAAGCTACAATTCCATCACAATCACCTTGACAATACGGGAACTCTCTGCGAAGAATTTCTTGTAACTGATGGAAATCAAACGAACCATTCTCTGCATCAGTTAGTCTTTATATCTAACAAGAAAGAGATTAACTATCTATGAATAAATTTTCACCGGCATTCCTATAGGATTTAGAGAATTAACTTTACCTTTGCGGAAAATATATATCTATGAGAATTTTATTTCTGATATTCATTGTATTATTTTTTACGACTTGCACTTGTTCCAATTCAACAAATAGTTTGCTTGCCGAAGTGTTTTCAAAAGACCAACGTGTTCGTCAACAGATGCAGGAACTTACTAAAGCTGTTTGTGTCGATGGTGAAATCGGGCTTATTGATTCACTGATAATTGTAAATGAGAAAGTTGCGCTAACAGACAAGCATAACATGGAAATTATAGATAGTATATTACAGCACGGTATTCCGAAAGGTTTATCGGCTGAATCTTATAAAACTATTTGGATCGTTATCGACCACGCATCGTTGGAAAAACAAGAGCAGTACATCACCCTAATTGAGAAAATGTCTATAGAAGGTTTGATTGAAAGCGACAAATATGCTATCCTATTCGACAGGATAGCAATGAAACAGAATCGCCCTCAACGCTATGGCAGCCAGTCGGTACAATTCGGTTCACCTGATAATATGCATCTCTATATATGGCCTGTTGAAAATGCAGATAAACTCGACTCCTTACGTGCATCTGTAAAAATGAATCCCATATCGAAATATTTGCGACAATTAACCGAAAATACAGGCATAAATGCAAAATATAAGCCACAAATTACAATTGAAGAAATTAATAAAATGATAGCAAGTTCAAAAGAATCCAGCCGCAAAACTCAATAGTATGCGGCTGGATTATAAGCCCACAATTCTTAAATCAAATGGGGCATAAACTATCTTAATAATTTGTATCGACACCGCTATCTATGCTTCCATTATTCAATCGGCGGTTTATTTTCTTCGTTTTCTTGCCAAATTCCATGCTATAGCTTACACCCAGCATTATCATATTTGCATTGCTTCTGATGTTTGCTGTGTAATATTCCGGATGCACGTCCGATATGGTTATCTGCTCATACGTACTCCCTCGTTTTGTAAACATATTTACACCACTCGCTGAGAAAAGCCAATTCCTATAACGATATTGTATTTTTATTGTGTTCCACCTATCGTTCGATGTGAACATATTTCCCGACAAGCTATATCGCGGACATATAGCGTAATTTGCCGACATCAACCAATCGCCAAATTTAAAGTTTCCGTTCAGCGAAGCATAAAACCTATTTTTAGTATAACTGCCACTATTCAGTTCTATATTATAGTTATCCCATCCGAGTTTACCCCAAATAGTTGCGAAGCCGAATAAGTTTTGCATTGATAAATTCAACTCCAAATTAATCAAATCATCATGTTTCCCATTAATCGGTTTCCTCATGAACTTATCATAGTAAGGACTTGACACATCACCAATATAACTGTAAGAATAATATATAGGATCAAATGTTCGGCTATATGCCGCCCATAGCGAACCCGTGAATTTCTTATTAGCATATCTTACATATACCCTATTGCGAAGATATTCCGATGGCTTTAAGTCGGGATTACCTTGCTTCACCGATATTTCATCAATCGTTTGAACCATAGTTGATTGTTGAGATATCGACGGCATCGATGGGTCATACATCATCAAGTAATTCAATGTCACGTGTTTAGACAACGGATAATTCATATTAAGATTCGACTTGAATCTTACGGCACTCACCGTATATGAATTATTATTGCTGTAGTTATATACACCTTGGGCACTTGCCGAATATCTCAAATTCTTTATTCTTCCCGAAATCTGTCCATATACCGACGTTCGGTTTTGATAAATATCATCTTCACCCATGAAGCCTTTTTCCACTTGCCCATTTTCTATGCTGTTATAGTGGTCCTGAATTCCAAAATTTGTGGTAAAGTGCTTAAATGTTTTCGAATACATAAGCTCTCCACCCACGAGCCAGGACTTATTTGTTGTCAATGTTATGGTCGAATCATTCCCTGCCGCCGAATCGTCAAATATGTTAACAAAACTTCTGCTATAGTCGCCTCTCGAATAACTTCCATACATAATAGCTTCAATATATTGAGTTTTATCAAACTGCTTTCTAAAGAACAAATCAAAATTCGGCAATTTAAAATTATTATCCCAATGTGTCAGATTTGTATACCTCAGAATGTTGTCTTTATATGATTGCATATTTGTCGAATTGTCGTCAGATTGTCTATTATCTAATGTCAATCCTAACCTCGCCATAAATACAGTATTTGGATTATGATGATAAGTATATCCAAGTAAAAATTCATTTGTAATATAACCAAAATCACCAGGAATACCCGTTCTCTTTCTGATTATAGGCTTGTCACGACCAATAAATTCACCCTCCGAGCTGATTTCTCTTTCATCATAATCCCGCAAATTCATTCGGTAAATAAAATCCCATTCCGATTTCCTACTGTGATAATTAACGCCTACGTTTCCGTTAATATTTCCGGTTGTTACAGCCGATGATAGATTGCTCACCACGTTTCCGCCATCCTCACGCGGTTTTAATATCACATTTATCACTTGCCGGTTTCCGTATCGCACATCGGGACTGTCGTGATATTCAATTCTTAACACATCCTGAGGCTTCAATGACAAGAAGGCGCTAAGGTTGCTTGGCTTGCCATTAATTTTAAACATAGGTGTCTTGTCCTCTACCTTCACGCTCTGCATCGACTCATTAACTTCCAGTCCAGGCATTTTATATTGAAGATTGTTCAACAACGACAATCCATTCGACGACTGTGCGATTTCACTTACCGAAGGAATCACTATGTATCTGTCTGGTTTTTGTATTACTGATTGAGCTGTCACCGTAACCTCTTCCAATTCAACTGAAATAGGTTTAAGTTTTACTATTCCTAAATCCACGAACTTATCAGCCGTACCCATTACATTTATGTACATCGGAGCATAGTTCTCTTTTGCTATTTCCAACAAAAGAGTTGAATCTGTTACGTTCACTGACTCAAACTGCCCAAACCGATTGGTTTCTATTCCTACTTTCACCTTGTTGGCACTATTTCGACCAACGACTACAGCTTTTCGTATCGGGACATCCTTCTCATCTACTATTGTTCCCTTAATTACATACGCATAAGCACCTGTCGATTGCAGCAGGAGAAAAATCGCTACTAAAAATAAAATCTTCTTACCCATAGTCTAAGTTATTATTATTATTATTAGTAGTAGTAGTAGCAACTAGCTGCCACTAACAATAACGTTAACTATCTAATGCTGTACAAAAGTAGATACAACCCGCATCACAAAAAATACCCAAATGGGTAATAAACACCGCAACACATAGTTTCACCCAAATGGGTAATATATCTTATCTAGCGGAATAAATGTAGGCGTGAAATTCACCACTTTATCTTATATACGAATGATAATATGATTTGCAACACCAACAAATACGGATTTTTTGCATATTTTTTTCTGCATAATGTCTGTTTTAAGAGTTTTCAATCCGAATCTAGCACGAGTATTGATATTTTTATTTAACTTTACAAGAGTTTCTTAAAACTGCATTTATGGCAAACGTTGACGATTTCTTTATCGCAGACAATTCTGTAGGTCTTATTTCAGAAGCCTCATACGATAACGTTTATCATATCATTGATGAGATTGAGGCATTCTCCCGACTCACTTATAAAAGTGTTTATATTATCGACTATTATAAACGCAACTTCCTTTATGTTTCTAAGAATCCTTTGTTCCTATGCGGATTATCTCCCGAAGAGGTCAAGGAGCTAGGATATAATTTCTATATCAACAACGTGCCTAAAGAAGACTTGGATTTCTTGCTTGAGATAAATGTTGCAGGATTTCAATTCTTAAAAGACATCCCGGCTGAAGA
>CAZSHA010000103.1:4198-5332 GCA_964606575.1 uncultured Muribaculaceae bacterium
GATTCGAGCTTAAAGAAACAGAAGTTAACGTGTTGAGATATTCCTCTATGGGGTATACTATGAATGAGATTGCCGAAATCGTTCATCGCTCGTTCGACACCGTTAAGTCATACCGAAAAACAATTCTTGAGAAGCTAGGTGCCGAAAACATCACCGAAGCCATCAATATAGCAATGAATTACCGATTAATATAGGAAGCTGTTTAAACGACTTCTAAAGGGAGGGTATTACGACAAGCCTCCCCCTAGAAATCGTGTATTAGAAAAACGCAATAGCGTTTTTAATGCTCCTCATTTGTTCTGCTCAATATATTATCGTTGTTGCTTCTTTTCTTGAACGGATTATTTATCATATTAAACGTGTAACGTGCTATAATCGAAACACCACGTGTATCATTCACGTTATGATTGTAAACATAGGTGTTATGATAGCGGTTCTCACTCCACTTCACCATGCTTCTTCTCAACAAGTCATTAGCGGTTACACCCACCAATAGTTTGCCTTTGCACAATATAGTCATCGCGCTTAAATCAATACCGGCAGTAGGCGATGTAATGTAATACCCCATATCGGCTTTAGAGTTGTAGATAAATTTAGCTCCGAGCATATACTTTTTAGCTACTGTAAACTCAAAATTAGCAGAAGCTCCCCACATCAAATCATTCACTTTAATCGTTTTATTCAAATATGGGAATGACATATTCGGAACACTCGCATCCAGATGAAGTCCCATATTAAACCAATCCTTACGATAAAACCAGTCAGCATCAACAGACCAGATGTGAGAACGGTTTATATTGATAGGTTTATCTATGATATCATTTCCCTCGTTAATGTATACAGGGGTAATCTTATCTTTAATGTTCCTATATGCCAATTGCAATGTTACTCCATAAAGATTTGCAGTCAAGTTGATTCGGTCGGTAAACGAAGGCTTTAGCAATGGGTTTCCTGTTGAATATTCATTATCGTTGATATAATAAATAGTAGGACGAAGTTGCGAATAAGTAGGACGAGCCATTGTCCTTCTATAATACAATGTGAAATCCACATTTTTATTGAATTTATAACTCATGCTTATATTAGGCAACAAGTTTGAATAAGATTTTGAAAAATCATCAGTCTTTTCGCCGT
>CAZSHA010000104.1:0-4577 GCA_964606575.1 uncultured Muribaculaceae bacterium
AGGATACTTTCCTCTTATTGCAATATTTCGCTTTTTTCTTTTGTGTTTATTTTAATATTACAAAGTTACATTATCCGTCAAAAAACTGCAATAGATAAAACCTTTCAAATGATAGATAAAACCTATAGGCTATAGATCTTGTTTATAAATCAAAAGATAGATTTTATTAATATAGCTATAGTTTTTTTCGTTTGACAAAAACGAAAGCATATATTAATTTTGTATCAGCAAAAGCGAAAATAAACTACTAAATAATAACATTAAAAAACTATTGATTATGGCAACAAAATTTTTCAAATGTAAGCATTGTGGTAACGTGATTGTGAAGGCTGTGGATTCTGGTGTTCCTGTAGTGTGTTGTGGAGAAAAAATGGAGGAGCTTGTAGCTAATACAGTTGAGGCAAGCGTGGAAAAGCACCTGCCAGTGGTTACAAAGGTTGATGATTGCGCTATAAAGGTAGAAGTGGGTAGCGTGGCACACCCTATGACACCAGAGCATCACATTGCATTCATATATGTAGAAACCGAGAATGGAGGCATGAGAATAAATCTAACAGACAAGCCTGAAGCTGTGTTCTGTACATGTGCCGATAAACCTGTCGCAGTGTATGAGTATTGCAACTTGCATGGATTATGGAAAACGGAATTATAAGAAATCTCTCATAAGTTGTTTGAAAAAAGGCTGCTTGTCAAGTTAATCGGACAAGCAGCCTTCGCTTTTTTTATGTTGCTTTTTAGAAATAATAAGCGGCGTTGATTCCTATACGGTCATTTTCTTGATAAGCCTTAAAGAAATCGTTTATTAAATCGTTGAAATAGTGCCTGTAGTATATACCGAGGTCGAAGTGGCGTCCAGTTACACCGACTTGTATAAGTCCTGCAGTAGTATTGCTGTTTAAGAAGCCTTTTGTCGCTCCATTGTAAATTCCTGTAAGTTTAATGTCTTTTGAATATAGCTTTAATCCGAATTCCGCTCCAGCTCCGGCATAGAACCTTGTGTCTTCAGTGCATTTTAGCAAGTTGAATTTTGCCATAACGGGTACGATTATCTGACCGCCAAGAGTTATTTTGTCATCGTAAGATCTGAAAATACCTTCGTAGTCTTTTTTCGATTGGTGGAAAATCAACTCAGCTCCAGCAGTGGCATTGAAAAAATCGGTGTAGTGACCGTAACGCATGGTGACCCCTATGTGAGTGCCTAAGTGCTTGGATAGCATGTCAAGTCCGATGATTAAACCGAAAGACAACTTGTTTTTCTCTCGACTGGCACTTTCGCCATATAGATTGGAGTTTTCGCCGCACTGTGCTAAAAGCACTTTGGCTTGTTGGTCGGTAGGGTTTATTGCAAGGATTGCGTTCAATTTCTCTTTAGCTTTGCCGAACTCTTTGCGTTTGAAATACCATTGGGCATCTTTCATTAGACTTGCGCATTTTTTAGCATCGCTACCGCTAATATGCGTTTTGGCAGTTTCGCTTATCAATGCTATGTCCTCGTTTTGAGCTTGTGCTAAAGTCACGTTTGCCGTGATAATGAGCAATAGGAATAAAATTCGTTTCATAATGATTAGTTCGTTAGTGGATTAAAAATAATAAGTTAGCTTCAATCCCATTCGGTTATTCTCTTGATAAGAGAAATAAGGCTCTTTTGCGAAATCTTTTAAATAGCCTTTATAGTATATTCCTACATCGAAATGTCGCATTGCGATACCGAAATGGCACAAGCCTGCCAATGTTGTACTTTCCATAGCTTCTGAATTGTGCGGATAAAATTCGCCCGGATAATCTTTTAGGGTTGATAAGGTGATACCGTATTCAACACCAGCCCCTATATAGAATCTGCTTGAGTTGGTGGCACGTGCAAAGTTATATTTTACAATTAGCGGAATTGTTATTTGGTCGCCTAATTCTACGCTTTCATTAGTGATACCGTATTTATCTTCAAATGTTTTGTGCATGTGATATTCCACTCCCAACGCTACATTTATAGGATCAAGATAATAGCCGTATTTTATGCTTGCGCCTATGTGCATTCCATAATTGGTAGTCATCATATCCATTCCGGCTGTAACACCTATAGATAATAGTTTGAACCAATTTCCGTTGCCGTGCAAGGCAAGTTGCTCTTTGCTTTGGGCGTGAATGATGTTGGCGGCAGAGTTGTTTGGGGAATATGACAATGCCTTATCAGCCGTGTTTAATGCGCTCTTGAACAATTTGCGGTTAAAATACCATTTAGCATCGCTTACCAAGCTGTTGCATCTTTTTTGTTTGGAAAGTTTATCGGCTTCAATAGAATCTTTACGATTGGTTAATTCTACTGCCTTTTGATAATTACCGGTGCGGAACGCCTCGTCTATTTCTTCTTGAGTTTGTGCAAACGAAATGTTTACGGCAAGTAGAAGAATGATTGAAATTAAATATCTCATATCAAAAACATTTATTTGGCAATAACATATTGCAATATTAGCACTTTTTATCGGCAATACCAAATCCCCTACGTAGGTTTGGTGCGGGCAATTTTAATTTTAGATATGTTTATTGTATTTTTGTGATTGAATATAAAATAAATAAAAAGATGAAAAAAACACTAATCCTATTATTTGCTGTTTTTATGACAGCTGGCTTGCTAAAAGCTCAAAATGTGCAGTTGCACTATGATTTCGGTCATTCTATCTATGATGAGTTGAAGGATGATAGAGCGAAACTGACTTCTACAGTAGAGATGTTCAAACCCGACAAGTGGGGTAGCACATTCTTTTTTGTAGATATGGATTATGCCGACGGCGAGGTGAAGTCGGCTTATTGGGAAATTGCTAGGGAGCTGAAGTTCTGGAAATCACCAGTTTCGATACATGTGGAGTATGATGGCGGATTGAATTATATAAAAGATGCATATTTGGCTGGTGTGACCTATTCATGGAACAATTCTAATTTCAGTAGGGGATTTACCGTTACTCCTATGTATAAATATCTTAATGATAATCCCACTCCAAATAGTTTCCAATTGACTGCTACATGGTATTTGCATTTTGCGGGAGGTAAATTCTCGTTCACGGGATTTGCCGATTTCTGGAGAGAAGAACACACTGACATGAATGGTAATTCTCATGATTATGTGTTCTTGACAGAGCCTCAATTTTGGGTGAATTTGAATAAGTTCTCAGGCGTGGATAAGGATTTTAACCTTAGCATCGGTACAGAATGGGAGATAACGTCTAATTTCGCTTTGATGGATGGTTGGTATTTGAATCCTACTTTAGCTTTAAAATGGGCTTTCTAATTTCAGAAGTATAAAATAATTCTATTGTGAAATAAATGAAATAGGCTCATCCGTAAAGGGTGAGCCTATTTGCTTGAATTTATCTAGTCTTGTTTTATTATATAAATCTAGATTATAGTTGAGGACCAGCTGCAACAAGAGCCTTACCAGCTTCGTTTGTAGTGTACTTGCTGAAGTTCTTGATGAATCGGCTTGCAAGATCCTTAGCTTTTTCTTCCCATTGAGCAGCGTCAGCGTAAGTGTCGCGTGGGTCAAGAATCTTAGGATCTACGCAAGGAAGCTCGGTAGGTACTTCGAATGAGAAGTAAGGGATAGTCTTAGTTGGAGCAGTGTTGATGCTTCCATCTAGGATGGCGTCGATGATACCACGAGTATCCTTGATTGAGATACGTTTGCCAGTACCGTTCCATCCAGTGTTAACCAAATAAGCCTTAGCACCGTTAGCTTCCATCTTTTTAACTAGCTCTTCAGCATACTTAGTTGGGTGCAATTCAAGGAATGCAGCACCGAAGCAAGCAGAGAATGTTGGAGTTGGTTCAGTGATACCACGTTCAGTACCAGCCAACTTAGCAGTGAAACCTGACAGGAAGTAGTACTTAGCTTGTTCTGGGTTCAAGATAGATACTGGAGGAAGTACACCGAATGCATCAGCAGAAAGGAAAATCACTTGCTTTGCAGCAGGACCCTTAGAAACCGGCTTAACGATGTTTTGGATGTGATCGATTGGGTAAGAAACACGAGTGTTTTCAGTTACGCTCTTATCGGCAAAGTCGATTTTTCCGTTAGCATCAACAGTAACGTTTTCAAGAAGCGCGTTACGCTTGATTGCATTGTAAATATCTGGTTCAGAATCCTTGTCAAGGTTGATAACCTTAGCATAGCAACCGCCTTCGTAGTTGAATACGCCTTCATCGTCCCAACCGTGTTCGTCGTCACCGATAAGTTTACGCTTAGGATCGGTAGAAAGGGTAGTTTTGCCTGTTCCTGATAGACCGAAGAAGATAGCAGTGCTCTTTTCTTCCATGTCGGTGTTAGCTGAACAGTGCATTGAAGCGATACCTTCTAGAGGCTTGAAGAAGTTCATCATTGAGAACATACCTTTCTTCATTTCGCCGCCGTACCAAGTGTTGATGATAACTTGTTCCTTAGAAGTTAGGTTGAACACTACAGCAGTTTCAGAATTTAGACCTAGTTCTTTGTAGTTTTCAACTTTAGCCTTAGAAGCGTTGTATACGATGAAATCAGGTTCGAATGTCTCAAGTTCTTCAGCTGTTGGGCGGATGAACATGTTAGTTAC
>CAZSHA010000105.1:0-4529 GCA_964606575.1 uncultured Muribaculaceae bacterium
CGGAATGGATATTTCAAAGTATAAATTAGATAAAGAGTAATAAACGATGAGACATAATAAGAAATTTAATCACCTAGGCCGCACTAAATCTCACCGCGACGCACTTTTGGCTAATATGACAATTTCTCTTATCATGCACAAGAGAATCGTTACTACATTGGCTAAGGCAAAGGCTTTGCGTATCTACGCTGAACCTTTGATCAACCGTGCTAAGACTGATGATACTGCTAGCCGTCGTGTGGTTTTCAGATATTTGCAAAACAAGGAAGCCGTAACAGAGCTATTCCAAAACATTTCTCAAAAAATTGCTGACCGTCCAGGTGGCTATACCCGCATTTTGAAGTTGGGTAACCGTCTTGGCGACAATGCAAAGACTTGCTTCATTGAGCTTGTTGACTACAACGAAAACATGCTTAAGGACAAAGACGCTAAGAAGGCAACTCGTACACGTCGTTCACGCAAGTCTGCACCAAAGGCAGAAGCTGCTGCTCCTGCTGTAGAAGAAGCTCCTAAGGCTGAGGCTGCTGAATAATTATATCGTAATAGGATATATAGAGAACGAGAGAGTCCAATAACGGATTCTCTCGTTTTTTTGTTTGCTGGTGTAGCATCTCTATTGCAAATGTTGGAGTTAATTTATGTTTGAATAATGTAAAAGACCTTAGTCTAAGTTCCATAAGTAAGGCAACAAATAATATATTTAGTGCTGTGAAAAAAAAGTGAATGATTTTTTGCTGAGTGTATTTCTTTGGTAGTCAGTGTGATATGCTGTAGTCTGGCTTTTTAGTAAATCCTTAATTTTATAGATTAGTAATAAATTTTCCTTAATGTATTAAATTAATGATATTGATGTGCCTATAAATAGGCTTTTTTAGTGTATAAAAACTAAAATGTATTGACAAAGTTATAAATAAATGTCGTTTAAAAAAAATTTAGCGATATTATTTTTGAAAATAAATCCTTAATCTATAAAATTAGAGTTGTATGAAAAAACTATTATCATTGTTAATTATAGCCTCTTTGGCTATGGGAGTTTATGCGCAACAAGTGAAATTCCAACAGTCGCAAACTCGAATTATCGAGCCTTTGCAGGATGTATATGTTAGACCGCTTGTTGTTGATTTGGAGATTATAAAAACCGATCGTCAAGTGTATGGACCGTTCACAGAATATATGGATAAAGATGTGACTCAAATTTCACTAGCAGAGCTGGATGATGCAAAGAAAAATGCGGCATATAATGCGGCTATTATAGATGATGCTGATGTGATAGTAGCAGCAACTTTTGACGTAAGAACTCCTGAAAAGGGTAAAGGAATCCTTATCACCGTGCGTGGTTATCCCGCAAAATATACAAATTGGCGTAAGGTGAGCGCTAACGGAACAGATCCTGAAACTGGTAAGCCGGTTAACGATTATGAATGGCTTGAAAATAGCTTGTTTGAAGGTTTGAAGATTCGCTCTATCACAAAAAGCGAGGATAAAACAGAAGCTTTGGGGACTAAGAAATAATCACAATATTAATTATTAAACAAAAACAGAAATGAAGAAAATTTTTTTATTAGCGGTGTGTGCCGTGGTTAGCTTAACAATGTCGGCTCAATTGGTAACATCAAGTAGAGTTAGTGTTGAAAAAGAGCCATCAACTGGATGGGGAGGTTTACGTCTTTCTTATCTACCAGCGATAAGTTTGGATATGAATGGTGTGGAGCTTGATTTCAGTGGAGTGTCTTTGGGTTGGGTGAAAGGCGTTTCGGTTTCAAACTCGCTTCCGTTATTCATTGAAAGTGGTTTTACTGCAACTTATGGCTTTGGTAATCTATATGAAGAAGAAGATTATAAAGAATCTATACAATGGTTGTCAGTGCAAGTGCCTGTTAACTTTGGCTATAAGTATGCAATCAACGATTCATTCTCATTGTTCCCATACGTGGGTGTTACTTTAAGAGGTAATATTATGGGTCAGGTTACGGAAGAGGAGGAAGATTATGTTGAAGAAGAATATGATTTATTCTCTGAGGATGATATGGGCGATAATGCGTTTAAGCGTTTCAATATCGGCTGGCAAATAGGTGTAGGTCTTAACTATGGAAAGTTGCACCTAGGCGTGAGCTACGGAAATGATTTCAATGAAATTGCGGAAGAGTGCAAGGTTTCTATGACTTCTGTAACTCTAGGTGTTAATTTCTAATTGGTTAAATATTATTTTTACAGCCTGCTCAGAGCTGCCTCTACCAAGAGGATAGTCTGGGCGGGTTTTTTTAAATATAGAGTTATATGAGAACCTTTTTATCTTTTGTACTTGCGCTTTTTACTGTTTTTAGTATTAAGGCACAGGCGTATCAGTTGACCGATGCCGACGGAAACGTTGTGTGTACAGGTTCGGAATCGGTGGGGAGAGATGATGTAAGCTCTTTTGCTAATGCCCTTTTGTGGGCTATTGATAAATGTCCAAAGCATAAAGATAACATAACAGATTGTGACATGGACGCATTAAAGTTTACAACAAAACTATATTTTCAGCTCAAGGATAATCCAAAATGTATATATGAGTGTAACCTTACGGTTCAGATTGCCTCACAGCGTTTGTTTTTTCTTGTAAATGATATTAATTTAACCACTTCCGGACTGTTGGGAAAAAAGACTCCGTTCGAGAAATTGAAACCTAATAAAAAAAGTAAGGATAAAGAGTATTATAATGAGTTTACTAAAATGTGCGCCGATATGCTTCGTGACTTGCTGAAGTTTGTCAATGTTAATAGTGTGCCTGTTTTAGACAATTGGGACAAGGTGAAACGAGGTGAAGTGGTAAAGGGTATGTTGCCTGTTGAATGTAGATTAGTTTTGGGCAAGCCGATTAATATACATGAAACTTCTCAAAAGGTACAATGGATGTATAGCACTTCTACATACTTGTTTTTCGAGGATGGTAAGTTAAAAACATATTTAAAATAAGACGAAAACTGCTGGTGCTATGTGATTGTGGCAATTGATTTTTTAATGATGTCATGATTAAGGAAACAAAAGAGGATTTTAGAAAAAATCTAGAATCCTCTTTAATTATTATGTATTTATGAAATTTATTCTTTGCCTACGATTTCGAGAATCTTAACCAAGTGGTTCCAGAATTTCTCTACAGCAGGGATGTGCATACGTTCTTTTGGAGAGTGCACGTCACGTAGGGTAGGACCGAACGAGATCATATCCAAGTTGTCATATTTAGCACGGAACAATGCACATTCTAGTCCAGCGTGTATTGCTGTAACAAGCGGTGTGATATTGTAAAGTTCCTCGTAAGCCTTGATAGCCACTTTCAAGATGTTTGAGTCTACGTTAGCAGGCCATGCAGGATAACCCTCGCCATGTGTAGCCACTGCGCCAGCTAGAGTGAATACTGATTCAACTTGGCGGGCGATGTCTTGCTTGCTGCTTTCAATCATGCTTCGTTGCGATGTGGTGACAACTATAGTGTTGCCTTCACGCATTTTCACTGAAGCAAGGTTGGTTGAAGTTTGAGTAAGGCCGTCGATGTCGGGGTTCATGGTGATAGCACCGTGAGGAGCGCAGTATAGAGCGTAGATTAGGTTCTTAGCCGTATTCTCGTCGATTACACTTGCAGGAGCTTCAACGCTTTCTACGGCGATGGTCAAGTTTGGCTCGATGCCTTTGTATTCAAATTCCACCTCAGATATGAATGTGTTCAAGTCGGCAACAATAGTGTGTTTGTCGGCAGCAGGAACACCAATCACGAAATCAGCCTCGTATGCGATAGCATTACGCAAGTTACCTCCGTTGATAGTGGCAAGAGCCACTGGGAATTTCTTCATTTCAGCCCAAATGAAACGAGCTGCAAGTTTGTTGGCGCAAGCACGTCCGCGGTGAATATCGCTACCAGAGTGTCCGCCTAATAGACGGCTGATATTTACTTTGATGTATTCGTAACCGGCAGGTGCTGCTACTGGTTCGTAAGTGAATGTGGCTGTAGTGTCTATACCGCCAGCGCAGCCTATGAATACTTGTGCTTCGTCTTCAGAGTCTAGGTTAAGGATGATGTTTCCAGTAATCATGCCTTCACCAAGGTTGTTTGCACCAGTCATACCAGTTTCTTCGTCAACGGTGAAAAGTGCTTGTACAGGACCGTGTACCAGTGTGTCGTCAATCATTACTGCAAGACCAGCAGCTACACCTATACCGTTGTCTGCACCTAGAGTTGTCTTGTTTGCATAAAGCCATTCGCCGTCGATAACGGTTTCTATCGGGTCGTTCTCAAAATCATGCTTGCTGTCGCCCGCTTTTTCGCACACCATGTCCATGTGACCTTGAAGCACTACTGTAGGAGCGTTCTCGCATCCAGGAGTAGCAGGTTTGAACATAGCTACATTACCCACTTCGTCAACTTTATATTCGACGTTATGTTTTTTAGCGAAATCAACAAGGAACTCCCTTATTTTCTCCTCTTTCTTAGATGGGCGAGGGATTTTAGTGATTTGTTCAAAGATATCCCAAATCAAAGCTGGTTTTAAGTCTTT
>CAZSHA010000106.1:0-4394 GCA_964606575.1 uncultured Muribaculaceae bacterium
TGCAAAGTTACTCATTATTTTTCGATTAACAAAACTTTGGCTCCTCCATTTTCACCCCATTTTCATAATAATCGCCTAATCTTTATTATAAAATTGATGACGAGTTGGTTAGTATTGTACCCAAAGTGATATTCATATTCTTTTATTTTTTCTGTGTTTAATAAATCCTGCGAATTATAGCCTCATCAATAGCTCTAATTACAGGAATTGCAACAGAATTCCCGACTTGTCTATATTAGGATGCTAAATTGGGATGTTTCACGAAATTATCGGGATATCCCATAATTCGATAAGACCTTATAGCTAACATTCATAGATACACTTCATTAAGCCAAAGCGTATAATGTAAAAAGTATTTTCTTTATACTCCTACTTGGCAACTACTTAAAATATCACGTAGTTTGTTCGAGTGTCAAAGTGTCACTCATTAATACATTCTTGTACAAAGATACGGAAATATTGATTGCATCCCCACAAAATAATTAAAATCGAATTTAGCTTTATATTCAAAAAATGCAACATTTGGTATCTTTACACTTTATTAAGACCATTGTTACTCAACACACAAACAAATCCACCAGCAATGAAAATTAACAGCAATGGATGTAACATTACCAACTTCAGCCATCTTTAGATGGTTGGTATCTAAAGGTGGCGTAACTAATTTTGTAATTATGAAAACTGAGATAAACATCAAATTCGGTCAGAAAGTGGCTGAACTACGCAAACTAAAAGGCATACCACAAGAAGAACTAGCTTTTAGATGCGACATTCAACGCTCATATATGGGCGTGATTGAGCGTGGAGAGAAAAGCGTCACGCTCAACACAATCGAAAAAATTGCGAAAGGGCTAGACGTTTCCCTGCTAGAACTAATGAGCTTTTAACCTAAAATTTAAAAACATTTTCATTGATTCACCCCCCAAAAACTAAAAGGATGCTGTTTCAGTGAAATAAATTTATAATGACATCTAAGATATGGAAAAATGGGAACTATTTGAAAACGAATGCTCCAACTATTTAAACGATAAGTATAAAAATTATGGCATTTCTTTTATAGCAAGAGGCGGACATGACTCAAACACAAGCGACATTCAAGTGAACAAAAATGGCATACATATTTATTATATTGAATGTAAAATGAGCGTTGCACAATGTGGACAGTTTGTGCTATTCATGGATGAAAAAAACAAACGGTTCATTTTCTCAAATCGAAATAAAACGCCTTTTGACGATTATGTCAAACGCATAATTAACGAAATGGACAAAAAATATGAACTGTGCAAAGAATCTCGCTTAAATGATTTACCTATATCAGAAAGCACAATCTCACAATGGGTAAAGAATTACTACTTAAACCATAAGAAATCAAAATATTGCATAACTAAAAGTGATACTGAATATATAATTTTCCCAATAGAGGAAATGGATAAATATTTTGAGTTTAGCGCTAAATATAGACCCAAAAATAGCGGCTCGGCTAAACCGTCAAAAAACAACTTGAAACATATAGAAGAAGCCTTGAAATCAATAGGTATAGATTCCCCCGTACAATTGACAAAAACTAATTGTTACGCTGAATTTAGCTCAGATAAAGACAAATTCGTTCTATCAGGAAACAAATACCGATATCAATTTACTCAAAACAATAATAGATACGATATTAGAAGATTATCAAATACACGTAACGCTAATTTTATAGTTTCAATAAAACTTAAAACGACAAAGCAGAATAGAAAAGACTTGCTGAAATTCGAAAAAACACTAATCAAATAAGCTATAAGAAACTGTTTTTTGATGTTCTCCGTCTAAAGTTCTTTTTATTTCTAATAAAATATATTGCAAAACGTCAACAACAACAGAATTTCCAAACTGCTTATATGCTTGTGTCTTTTTCTCTGAAATTATAAATGAATCAGGATAGCCCATAAGCCTAGCACACTCACGCGGATGAAGTTTTCTTGGGTTTCCATTAACAAGGTAGCCACCAGTTTTCGCAAACACACCACCACCATAGGCTGAAAAAGTTATTGCAATACCCTTAGTACTATAAATACGCTCTCCTTGACCTCCTTTGTTTACAATTCCTAAACGAATTGACTTGTTGCTATATCTATTATCAACTACATTATTATATGATATGTCTTTACGATTAACGATAAGTTCTTTTGTCATATCATCATCAAGAAGAAAATCTTCTACATGACGATTCAACTTAAAAGGCTTCGGAAATCTAAACTTACTTCCATCAATATCATTCCTAAAGCATACCATATATATACGTTCTCGTTTCTGCGGAACACCAAAATCAACAGCATTTAAAACCGCCGCATCAAACGAATAGCCCAGTTCCTCCATCGTAGCCCGAACCACAGCAAGAGTTTTTCCATTGTCGTGCGAAGCAAAATTTTTAACATTCTCCATAAATACAACTTTAGGTCTTTTTGCCTTTACGATTCTTGCGACATCAAAAAACAACGTTCCTCTACTATCATTAAAACCAAGTTGTTTTCCACTAATTGAGAATGCTTGACAGGGAAATCCCGCACAAAGAATATCATGATCGGGAATTTTATTTTCATCCACTTTGGTAATATCACCTTCAGGCAACAAGTTAAAATTTTTATGATAGACTTCTTGAGCAGATTTATCCCACTCATTTGCATAAATACATCTACTTCCCATAGACTCTAAAGCTATGTGGAAGCCTCCAATACCAGCAAACAAATCAATAAAGGTATACCCTTTAAACAAAGTATTATCAACAGCTATCATTTCTATTTCCGCAAAAAATACGACATAACACCTTATTTGACAAAGATAATGAAAAACTCGACAATTTCCACTTCCCTACGAAGATATTTGTCAGCACACAATTAGTTTCGCATTCAAAAAAATGAGACAACAATCGTTATATTTCATGGCTCTGTTTTTTGATGCTGCGTACTGTTTCAGTCGCCGTATTGACGCAAATATTCCTCGCATGTTTCTTTTAACTCGGCATACCAATCGGCTCCGAAACGACGAATCAACGGCTCTTTCAAAAACTGATACACCCGAACGCCTTCTTTACGACCAAGCACCTCGGCACACTTGCAAATCTTCCAGCGATGAAAATTAACAGCCGTGAATGTCGGATATTTCTTTAATCTCAATGGATAAAGATGACACGAAATGGGCTTGTAGAAGTCAATCTTACCTCCACGATACATTTTCTCGATAGCACAATAGCACATTCCATTCTTGCCATAGCAAGAGAACACGCAGTTTTTTCCGTCGACAATTTGAGTTACGAGATCTCCCTCCTCGTCTATGTAGCCTACTCCCTTTTCTTTTATCACTTCTTGTGCCTTAGGCAACAACTCGTCCCACACGTCGGGCAATATGCGTTTCAGTGTCGCATATTCGTCTTCGGTGATAGGAGCCCCTGCATCGCCTTCTATACAGCACTCACCCAAACATTTATCAAGGTCGCACACGAAAAAACGCTCCACCACATCAAGGCTCACCAATGTATCTTGTATCTGTAGCATAAGTTTCTATATTCCTCTACAATTAATAATGATGCCATTCGCACCGCATAAGGCTATGCAAATGGCATCAAATATGTTATCATTTAATCAATCTTTCTTATTGCTTGCCAGAAACTGCAACACTCGCATCAATCTTACGAACAAGACCTTGAAGCACTGCACCCGGACCTAGCTCAACAACCGCAGTCAACCCGTCTGCAACCATTGCTTGAACACTTTGTGTCCAACGCACAGGAGCAGTAAGCTGTGCTATTAGATTGGCTTTGATTTCAGCAGGATCGGTGTGAGGCTTAGCATCAACATTTTGATACACAGGACACACTGGTGCTGTAAATTCAGCCTTTTCGATTGCTGCCGCTAGTTCATCTTGAGCAGGCTGCATAAGCGGAGAGTGGAACGCACCACCCACTTTCAATTTCATAGCACGCTTTGCACCAGCCTCAAGCAACAAAGGACAAACAGCATCAATACCAGTCACCGTACCCGAAATAACAACTTGACCTGGGCAATTATAATTAGCAGGAGCTACCACATCATCTATAGTAGCACATATTTCTTCAACTTTCTCATTAGGCAAAGCAAGAACAGCAGCCATAGTAGATGGAGTTAGCTCGCATGCCTTTTGCATAGCCATAGCACGAGTAGCAACTAACTTCAAGCCCTCTTCAAATGAAAGTGCTCCAGCTGCCACCAACGCTGAAAACTCACCTAGCGAGTGACCAGCTACCATATCAGGCTTGAACTCTTCACCTAAAGTTTTAGCCAAAATCACTGAATGCAAGAAAATAGCCGGTTGTGTAACCTTTGTTTGGCGAAGGTCTTCTTCTGTTCCTTCAAACATCAAATCTGTAATACGGAAAC
>CAZSHA010000107.1:0-4020 GCA_964606575.1 uncultured Muribaculaceae bacterium
TATAGATCAGGTGTTAAAACTTGTTGGAGGTCTAGAACTCGATAATAAGTCAATTAATACTTGGAAGATGGGTGTGGAACGTGCTTTGAAGAAGTATTTGCCTAATGGAATGAAAGCCAATGGACAAACTTGTCCAAATTGCGGTCAAGAAACTTTGATATATCAAGAGGGGTGTTTGATTTGTACTTCATGTGGAACATCTAAGTGTGGATAATTTGATAATTTAATTTTTTAGGCGGAATATTAATTTATTCCGCCTATTTATTTTATTTATTTCCAATTAATTATTAATTTAGCCACAAATAAAGAATAACCTATAGTATTCAAACTTAAATCAATTTATGAAGATTATATTTAACATCAATTACAAAACACAGTGGGGAGAATCGCTATATGTAGTTGGTAATTGTAAAGAACTGGGTGACAGTAAAGTATCGAATGCTGTCAAGATGGAGCCTAAGCCTGACGGTTTATGGTCTTTATCAATAAAAGTACCTAATGATTCAGCTGATATTTGTTATACCTATTTGGTGAAAGACGAGAATGGAAACGTCCGCTATGAATGGGGTAAACATCATGAGATGGTTAGATCTACAGGCAATGTTGCCACTTATGAGCTATTTGACAAGTGGAACGATCAGCCAGAGAATAAACCTTTCTATTCTTCGGCATTTACAGAAGGTATTTTCTCACGTAAACGTGACAAGCAACCACAACGACCTGTCGCAGGCTCTGTGGTTATGCGAGTATTTGCCCCTGTCGTAAAAAGCGATGAGGTTTTGGCTATTTCTGGCGATTGTGCTGCTTTAGGAAATTGGAATCCAAGGAAAGCTCTAGTGTTAAACAGTTATAATTTTCCAGAGTGGGAAATCGTACTTGATAAGGATATTGTAAAGAATCCGTTTAACTACAAATTCTTGATTTTAAAAAAAGGTGTTAAGAAAGATGTTGTAGCATGGGAGTATACTGATAACCGCCAATTTATAATGGCTGTTCCTTCTAATGGTGTTGTATCTGTGTCAGGATTGTACTTTAATGATCCTCAACCAGCATGGAAAGGGGCTGGCACTGCGATACCAGTGTTCTCACTACGTAGTGAAGAGGATTTCGGCGTAGGTGATTTTTACGATTTGTTCAAGATGGTAGATTGGGCAAAGGAAACAGGTCAACGCATTATCCAATTGTTGCCAATCAACGACACTACAATGACTCATACATGGGTTGATTCTTATCCTTATAAGGCAAATTCAACATTTGCATTGCATCCAATGTTCCTTCGTCCCGATAAGGTGGGAACTTTGAGTGATGAGAATAAATTGGCTCATTATAAAGCTGTTGCAAAGGAACTTAACGAGCTGGATGCTGTTGATTATGAACGTGTGAACAATGAGAAACTTGCTTATCTTCATGATATTTATGATGGGAATGGTGTAAAAACTTTAAAAACAGCATCGTTCCGTACATTCATGAAAAATAACGCTTATTGGCTGAAACCATACGCTGCGTTCTGTGTATTGCGAGATAAGTTCAATACTCCAGAATTTGAAAATTGGGGAGAATATGCAACCTATAGTGAAGATGCTGTTGAAAAAGTATGCATGGAGAATGAGAATGACATCAACTTCATATATTTCTTGCAATATCATCTAGATAAGCAACTTCGTGAAGTTCGTAATTATGCTCATGAGAATGGGGTAGTGCTAAAGGGTGATATACCTATCGGTATCGCACGTGCTAGCGTTGATGCGTGGATGTATCCTCATCTGTTCTACATGGATTGTCAAGCTGGCGCTCCACCCGATGATTTCTCAGTACTGGGTCAAAACTGGGGATTCCCTACTTATAATTGGGAAGAAATGAATAAGGATGGTTTTGCGTGGTGGAAGAATAGATTCCGCAAGATGTCGGAATATTTTGATGCTTATCGTATAGACCATATTTTAGGATTTTTCCGTATCTGGCAGATTCCTATGGATGCTGTACATGGCTTGTTGGGCACATTCAATCCTGCAATGCCTTATAGTGCAGATGAATTGCGTAACAGTTATGATTTCTGGATCAACCATGAGGTTCATACGAAACCATATATTATGGATTATTTCCTAGGTGATTTCTTCGGTGAATATACCGAAGAGGCTAAGGCGATGTTCTTGGAACAATTGAACGATGGACGTTACAAGTTGAAGGAATTTGTTAATACGCAACGTAAGGTAGAAACTTATTTTGCAAGCCAGCCGGTAAACGACAAGAACGATAAAATTAAGAATGCGTTATATGGTTTGATTGATGATGTATTGTTTATTGAGGATACAGAGCAGAAAGGTCATTATCATCCTCGTATCTCGGCACAATTCACCTATATTTACCGTTCGTTGACCGATTATGAGCGTTGGTGTTTTGATCGTTTATATAACGATTTCTTCTATCATCGCCATAACGATTTCTGGTACGGTAAGGCTATGTGGAAGTTACCACCGCTAATTAATGCTACAGATATGCTTGTGTGTGGTGAGGATTTGGGTATGATACCAGATTGTGTAGCATCAGTAATGTCGGGACAAAAAATATTGTCACTTGAGATTCAACGAATGCCTAAAGATCCTAAGCAAGAATTTGGAAATCCTTATACATATCCTTATCTGTGCGTTTGTACAACTTCAACTCACGATATGAGTGGTGTACGTGCATGGTGGGAAGAAGACAGGGAGAAGACCCAACATTTCTATAATAATGTGCTGCAACAATGGGGAGATGCTCCACAATTTGCTGAACCTTGGATATGTGATAAGATTATTTGCGACCATTTGAATTCTCCTGCTATTTTGACAATACTGCCATTGCAAGATTGGTTGTCGGTAAGCGGAGATTTGCGTCGTCAAAATCCGCAAGAAGAACAAATCAATGTGCCAGCTAATCCGTTCCATTATTGGAGATACCGCATGCATTTAACGTTAGAAACTCTGTTGGAGCAGAAAATGTTTAACCAGTCTATAAAGGATCGTATCGTTAATAGTGGTAGATAAGTCGAAGTTTTAATATTGCATTGTGGCGTAGTTCTTTTGAATTACGCCACTTTTCGTTGTAATTATGCTGTTCTATTATAAAGCAGCGTATTTGTACTAGGGTCTTTTATAAAACGTCACAAAATCTTATTGAAATTAGGTGCATGATAAAAGAAAAGCGTAACAAATGAGGTATATGCCTATTTGTTACGCAAAACAAGATATTTAACGAGTCTATTTTAAATTGTTCCTCACCTTTTCAAGGAATTTTTTCATTTCATCACTGTCGTGACTGTTTATTATTTCTTGAAGCTGGCTGAGTTGTTTTTTGATTTTCTCTAATTGTTCGTTAGTATGCGGATTGAATAGGATTTCTTGAAGCAGGTAGTCATCTTCTGACATCAAACCACGGGCTATTGTCATGTGACGCTTGAATGTGGTGCCAGGAGCTTCTTGGTGCTTCATGACTCCCGCAAATACTAGTGTACTTGCAAATGGGATTGATAATGAAAACGCTATTGTTTCGTCATGTTGTAGGAAAGTGTATTCAAAGATGTTTAGATGTAATTCGCTATACAAATCTTTGAAGAACACTTTACCCATGTGATTGCTTTCCGAAATTATAATCGCATTTTCGCTTGATAGATTGCTAAGTGATGCGAATGTCGGTCCAAACATAGGGTGCGTACTCACGAACGGGTGATTACACTTAGCGTAAAATTCAGGTAATCCCGTTTTCACTGATGCAATATCAGAGATGATACACGACTCTGGAATGTGTGGGAGAACGGCTTCAAATGCGGGTATTGTGTATTTTACGGTTGCCGCATTTATTACTAGTTCGGGTTTAAATTCTTCCACTTCCTCGTAAGATGTCATGCGTTGTGTGTTGAATGTGAAGCGTAGCTTTTGCGGGTCGGTGTCGAATACACCAACTTCATGCTTGAAACTAAGCACGTCGCAGAAGAATGATCCCATCTTGCCTGCTCCTAATATTAATATTTTCACTTTGAATAAT
>CAZSHA010000108.1:0-3868 GCA_964606575.1 uncultured Muribaculaceae bacterium
CCCTTTATTCTTGATTTACCGTATCTAACAACCAGAAATATCCGCTGACCCATAAATTGAGTCAGCATTTCCATTTTTGCGTTCTTCAATCCCCTATCAAGAACGGTATTATACACAAATAGAGCGTGAGTACTGTATCTAGCTTATCTTTCAGTCAGGCTTCTCGCATTGCCATTGGGACAGATAAGCAACAGTAGCTCACGCTTAACTGATATATAAAATCCGAAAGGATAGTATACAACCGAAACGTGAGCGTTGCTGCCACCCCCTTTGTCCCTTTTCAAACTTTGCGAGAATTTGACTGAACAAGAAAAGTTTTAATAACGCTCTTAATATAACATGTCGCTGACTATCTTGCGATAATCAACGACAAAATTAGCGAAAAGTATTCAAATAATATGATTTACACCCTATTTTGTGCTACCCCAGTTTATTATATTTATCTGCCATCATTTTATATCTAAGACACTTACCACACCTGTAGAGAAAGAGATAATGCCGAGAGGCATTACACGGTGCACTAACCGCTCGTAAGTGAGCCGATTAGGCGAAACGCCACGTGCGGAAGTGAGGTCTATTAAGGGGGTTGCACTTGAAAAGTGCAATTTCATAGCAAACATTGCGTAATGCTCATGCCATATAGGGATATGGTTTCATCCAGAAACTTTTTTGTAGTCTTCCTGTCCGCACGTGGCGGTCGCTTCCTTAGCGACCTTACGAGCGGTTAGTATGCAATCCAATGCCTATCGGCATTGAACAGTATTCTAGATCACACAAAAAAACAGGGAAATAAAAAGGAGTTACTGCAAAAGTAACTCCTTTTTTGTTGGTCGGGGTACCAGGATTCGAACCTGGGACCCCCTGCTCCCAAAGCAGGTGCGCTAACCGGACTGCGCTACACCCCGATACAATCATTTCTGAATTGCGGTGCAAAGATAGGGCTTATTTATTATTCACGCAAATATTTTCCTCAAAAAATCACCAATCACTTTCAAAAAACATTCTAAACAGGCTCACACCACCCCAGAAAGTCCCCGAAAACGTCAACAATTTCACGTTTCACTTAACGTAGTCATATTCCACATGCCATAGAAACAAGGCGTTTCCTGGCATTGACGTGCCTGCGCTACAACGGTTTTTCTTTTCTATAATAGCACAAAATTCTTCCACGCTGATTCTTCCACGCCCCACATCAACGAGTGTTCCCACAATGGCACGAACCATATTACGCAAAAAGCGGTCGGCAGTAATCGTGAAAACCCACTGCTCGCCTTCACGCTCCCACCTAGCATGAGTGACTCGGCAATTATTAGTAGCCACATCGGTATGCAGTTTTGAGAAACTAGTGAAATCGGTATAATCAAGCAAACGTTCAGCGGCAACGTTCATCAAGTCAAAGTCCAACTTGCACGTAGCCCGCCAGCTAAAGGGATAAAGAAACGGCGACTTATCGGTATGTACAAAATATTTATAGGTGCGTGCCACGGCATCAAACCGTGCATGAGCATCATCATGCACTTTGAAAATGTCATATATCGCAATATCCTTCCCCAGCACGCTATTTAACCTTGCAATGAGCGTAGGAATATCGCCTATCGGCACTGCCACGTCGAAATGAGCTATCATCATAGCAGCATTCACGCCCGCATCGGTACGACCCGCACCAGTTATAGCCACTTCACGCCTCATAATCATAGACATAGCCTTCTCGATACATTCTTGCACCGATACCGCATTGGGCTGCGATTGCCAACCATGATAGCCCGCCCCATTATATGCCAATCTCATGAAATACCGCATACCACCATCAAACACATGGCTAGAGTCCAGCCACCATCTGTCTTAATCGTTCTCAAGATAGGTGTAGCCGTACAATCCCGAGCGGTAGTTGCTTAGGAACTCACGCCCTTCTTCGGGAGTTATCTTGCCGCTCTTCATTGAAGCAGTCACCCAAGTTTCCACGTTGCGAGCCAATTTCTTAGGATTATATTCCACATATTCCAAAACCTCGGCAACAGTTTCGCCCTCAATTACTTGATCTATTTCGTAGTGGTCTTTATACACGTCTATATGGACTGCGTTAGTATCGCCAAAAAGATTGTGCATATCACCCAAAATCTCTTGATAAGCACCCACAAGGAACACACCCAAATAATACGGTTCATTACCTTTCAACGGATGAACAGGCAAGAAATTTGAACCGCCTTGAGAAGAAACATAAGTGCAAATCTTTCCGTCGCTATCGCACGTAATATCTTGAAGTGTCGCATGGCGGGTAGGTTTCTCATCGAGCCTTGACAACGGCATTATAGGGAACACCTGATCTATAGCCCAAGAATCAGGCAACGATTGGAACAACGAGAAATTACAGAAATACTTGTCGGGCAACATTTTCACCACCTTACGCAATTCTTCTGGAGCATGCTTTATCGACAGTGCGATATCGTTCACTTCTCTGGCTATCGACCAGAATAGTTTCTCAATAATAGCCCGTGTACGAAGGTCGAGAAGCCCCAAACTGAACAAATCCAATGCCTCCTCACGAATCTGTAAAGCGTCATGCCAACTTTCGAATATACGTTGCTGGTTCAACTTATCCCATATACCGTATAGCTCACGCGCCAACTCATGCTCATTCTCGTCAACAACGTCATCATCATCCCATATAGGAAGGTGAGTGGTTTCTAGCACGTCAAGCACCAAGATTGAATGATGCGCAGTAAGCGAACGCCCCGACTCGATAACGATATTAGGATGCTTAAGCTCATTCTTGTCGCACACATCCACCAATTGCGAAACGGCATCGTTAACATATTCTTGAATAGAATAGTTCATGCTGTATTCGCTTGCACTGCTGCGTGTGCCGTCATAATCAACGCCAAGCCCGCCACCTATATCTACGAACTCAACACCAAATCCCATTTTACTTAATTGCACATAGAATTGGCATGCCTCACGCAACGCATTCTTAATGTGGCGTATTTTAGTGATTTGGCTACCTATATGGAAATGTATCAACTTCAAGCAGTCCTTCATGTCCTTGCTTTCCAAGAAATCCAACGCCTCAAGCAATTCGCTGGAGTTCAAGCCAAACTTACTGCTATCGCCTCCCGATTCTTCCCATTTGCCGCTCCCCGAGCTGGTCAACTTGATGCGCACACCCATATTAGGACGGATGCCCAAACGTTTCGCCACAGCCACCATCAGTTTCAGCTCATTGAGCTTTTCGGCAACTATATATATACGCCGACCCATCTTTTGGGCAAGCAATGCAAGCTCTATATAATTCTCATCCTTGTAGCCATTGCACACTATCACCGAATTGTCGGCATTGTTAAGTGCCAAGACAGCATGAAGCTCAGGTTTAGAGCCAGCCTCCAACCCGATGTTAAATTTCTTGCCGTGGCTCACAATCTCCTCCACGACCTGACGCACCTGATTCACCTTTATAGGATAAATGATGAAATTCTGTGCGGCATAATTATACTCTTCAGCCGCTTGTTTAAAGCACTTTGAAATTTTCTCGATACGGTTATCCAATATGTCGGGAAAACGTAGTAGTACAGGAGGCGTAATATCACGCAACTGCAACTCATCCAACACATCTTTCACATCCACCGCAGCATAACCCTCTTTCGGTGTAACTTGGACATGCCCTTTTTCATTGATTGAGAAGTAAGAACGTCCCCAACCTTTGATATTATACAATTCAGCACTGTCCTCAATGCGCCATTTTCTCATCTTTCAATATTGTATAATCTATTAGTTGTTATATAATGAAAAATACGTGTTTACTATACGTAAACTATTCCACAAAGATACAACAAAGAAACGAAAGTGAGTGCGAAACGGGGAAAGAATGTTGTCT
>CAZSHA010000109.1:0-3692 GCA_964606575.1 uncultured Muribaculaceae bacterium
GTTATGATGAGTCATCGTTTATTAATAAAGAAATAGATAGTAAATGTGAGCTAAATGGAAATACATTGAATATTACCGTATCGGAATTACAATCTAGGATAAATAAAACTAAAACTATAATATTATATGATTATATAGGGAATATTGTTGCCACCATTGATTTGAAGCAAGAGGGTAAAAACATGAATATCCCAGTTTCAGAGATACCATTGCTAGGAGAAGATGCGAAGGCTGTTGTAGGGGGTATTGCACATACATTATGTGAGGGGTTAAGGTACTATAATTTGATAGAGCAATATTATAATTATAATAAACAAACTGATGCTGTGAGAAATAACGTTTCTTCATACAGTTCAGAAATAGAAAATACATGGAGGAAATTTTACAATGCGAACGCACAACTTCTTCAGCTTAAACAATTAGATGAAGATAGGTTAAATGTATATGCGGACTATTTCAATGTGTTATGTGCAATTTATTATTCAAATCTTGTGTATGGATGGGGTGGTGTACCATATATCAAAAATTACAGTGATATTGAGCATGTAGTTAATTATGGTAAAAACAGAGAATCTCAACAGAATATATTTTCCGATTTGAAAACGCATTTGACTAGAGCAATTGAAAACTTGCCTGAAAAGAAAAATGAATCAATAAAAGATGCAAATGGATTCTTTTTTATGTCAAGGGATGTTGCTCGTGTGTTGCTTGCAAATATCTACATGTATCAAGGGGATTATAGTTCAGCCTATCCATTATTGAAAATGGTTGTTGACAATGGCTATTATCAATTAGATGCATCCACTAATTTCTTGCCGTCTACAACTACTGATAATATCGGGTTGGCAGAAAGTACAGAAGTTATATTTGCATTTATGTGTGATAGTGGAACACGATCAGGCATTACAATAAGAGCGGCAGATGTTATTCCTTATATAACGTTGAGTGACGTATATCTTTCTATGGCAGAATGTCTTTACCAATTGGGAGACATGAGTAATGCGAGAAACTATATTAATGCTGTTGCTACGGCAAAAAATATATCATTAAAGCAAGCAGATATTCTTATGGATATAAAAGATTTAAGAGAACACTTGTTGCTTTATAGTGGTACGTATTTTGCGTTTTTGAAACGAAGTGGATTAGCTATAGATGTTTGTGGTATCTTAGAGTATCAGTTGCTATTTCCGATACCTGAATCGGAAATGCAAGTAAATATGGTTATTACGCAAAATCCAGGGTGGTAAATAATTCTATTTGATTAATAGATATAACACAATGAGGTGATGGTGGCTAAAAGCAAATCATCACCTCATTGTCATATATAATAGGGTTGTGTCTTTTATAGAAATCTAAGCACGGTGGAAAACTTAGGGGCGTTTCTTCTTCGATAGGAAACGGTGTGATAGGAAACGGCGGACAGGCTCGTCATATAATTTTAAGCATAAATGAGCAAGTACTATTAATCCGATAAACAATGGGATTACAACATGCCAAGTTTCGCTCAATGTGTATAGTTTGTTGTCTATAAGCCATGCATAGAACAGATACATCACTGGGTAGTGAATGATATATATGGGGTAAGAGATGTTTCCTAAAAAGTTGCATAATTCTGTTGATTTTTTATCTGTTGTGCTGCCTGATGCCCCTAGCCATACCAACAATGGGAAAAGAATTATAACACAAACAGACTCGTATATGCCATTGATGTGGATGTTTCCTGCCTTGTTCAAGTATGGAACTAGAAACAATAGTAGGAGTGATATTGAGCAAATCCAAAAAGCACCACTTATTTTTATAGGCTTGAATTTGCGTGCAAGAAGCATGCCCATAGTGAAAGGGAACATCATCCTTAACAATCCGCCGAAGAAATTAGTAGTGTCTAAAGTCCATCCTACACCGATACTTCCGTATTGAGAAATGTCGAAAAATGCGAACCATGCGTGTGCTATTGCTAATATGATGACAAGAATTGTGAGCATCGTTGTGGATAGCCTACGGATGAATAATGCATATAGAATGTTGCCGATATATTCGAAAAATAGCGACCAACTAGGACCATTGAGCGGGAACATTTCTCCGTTGCCTCTCACTTCGTAACATGAATGCCCCGAAACAGCGGGGATAAAGAACATAGAGCATAACATGGCAAGCATCACCATTGATGTAGCAATGTGTGTACCGTCCCATTGGATGCATCCTTGGATGCAGAATGTCGCCGTGCCAATCAACGCACTTAGTATTACCATCGGATGAAGTCGGATAAGCCTCCGCTTAAAGAAGTTACCCAAGGTGAGTGATGTTTTCCAACGGTCGTCGTAGGCATAACTGATGACAAACCCCGAAAGCATGAAGAAAAAGTCAACAGCAAGATAGCCGTGGTTAATTCCTTTGATGATTGAGGCTTCTTGGGCAAAAGCGAAACCTTCGAATACGTGATACCAAATGACAAGCAATGCGGCAACACCGCGCAATCCATCAAGTAATTCGTAGTGCGGTTTCGTGTCGGCAAATGCTGATGCCGATGTTTTCAAATTAGTCATATACAAATGTGTGTAACAGGAATTTTTATTTTGCAAAATTAGTAAATATATCTAAAAGCGAATAATAAACGGTTAACCCTAATTATTTTTGCGATGAACATGATTCTATGAATGTTTGTTGTTAATATATGAATAATATTAAATATAATGAAGCTATGAAACAATTTGATGATATAATAAAAAGTGACAAACCCGTACTTGTTGACTTCTATGCAACTTGGTGTGGACCATGTAGGGTAATGGCGCCCATCTTAACTGAATTGAAGAAGAAAGTAGGAGAGAAGGCAAGCATTATCAAGATAGATGTAGACGAACAAGAGGGATTGTCGCTAAGATATAATGTACAGTCTGTTCCAACGCTCATGGTTTTCAAAAATGGCGAGTTGCTGTGGCGGGAATCGGGTGTACATCAGGCAAACCAACTGGAAGAGGTTCTACAGAAATTTTATTAATAAATTTATGTTTGAAGTGTGCTTTGTTTTTTGATAAAATACTTATATTTGCATAAAAGAAATTTGTATGGCGACTTATACTATTGAAATTAATGAAGATACTCATAGTGGGCGTGCTTTAATGGTTTACTTGAAGGAACTAGGCATTTTGGTCGAAAAGGTAGCTCCTAAAAAGAAAACCAGCTATGAGTGTTCACAAGAGGATGTTCGATACGGTAGGATAGAAAGGTTTTCCTCTTCGGAAGAAATGTTCCAATCATTGGGAATATGATGGTTTATGTATGAGATAAGAATGACAAAAACATTCCGCAAGAACACGGAATTGTGTATAAAGCGTGGTTATGATATGGAACTTTTAAAACATGCCATTCGTTTGCTTGAAACGGATGGAAAACTTCCTGTTAATTATCGTGCTCACAAGTTGTCTGGTGTTTATGATGGTTGTTGGGAATGTCATTTGAAAGGAGATTGGCTATTGATTTGGGAGCAGAATGATAACGAACTGATCTTGCTCTTTACAGGAACAGGAACTCATTCTGATTTATTTGGGTAAAATTTATTAATAAATTTATGTTTGAAGTGTGCTTTGTTTTTGATAAATGTACTATTTTTGTACGGAAGTAGTAGAGATTGTGAGTTAAGATGCAGATTCCAGTAGCAAGTGCAAAACTACAAAAACTCTTTATAAAAATCAATC
>CAZSHA010000110.1:0-3545 GCA_964606575.1 uncultured Muribaculaceae bacterium
TATAAAAACGGGAACGTAAACAGAACAGTTTATATACTAAATAACCCATTGGCAGCGTGCGATAATGCTTATTAATCCCTGCCAATGGGTGTTTTATTAGCCATAATATTAGCCTGCATATTATTGTTAGCTAAGTTGTAATTCCATACAATTGATACGAAAAAAACAGACATCATGCATCGTGCGGATTTGTTGATTTGTATGCGGTATTCTGGGAATTCTCTAGAGCTTGCCTTCTAGCTTCATCTGCTGTATCATGTAGCTTTTGGCATTCTGGAATAGGTTGGTGGCGAAAACGAAATCGTTAAGAGCCTCGTTGTCGCTAGTGAAAATTTCTTTGCTCGTACCAGTCCAGTTCATATATCCGTTTTTGATGAAGATGATATTTTCTCCAATACCTATTACGGAGTTCATGTCATGTGTGTTGATGATAGTGGTGATGCCGTATTCGTGCGTGATGTCACTTAACAGTTCATCAATCACAAGCGATGTTTTCGGGTCAAGACCAGAGTTAGGCTCATCGCAGAATAGATATTTAGGGTTAAGGGCTATTGCTCTTGCTATGGCTGCACGCTTTTGCATACCTCCGCTTATTTCTGACGGATATTTGTTGTTAGCTCCGTCAAGGTTGACTCGGTGGATGCAGAACTCGGCACGCTCTTTCATCTCGGCATAGCTCATATCAGAGAACATCTTTAGCGGGAACATTACGTTACCTTCCACGGTTTCAGAGTCGAATAGGGCAGAGCCTTGAAACAGCATACCAATCTCTTTACGTATATCTTTCATCTGCTTGACGGTCATTTTTGTGATGTCACGACCGTCATATAGAATCTCACCCTGTTCAGGTTTAAGCAGTCCTACCAGATTTTTAACCAGTACCGTTTTACCAGAGCCTGATTGTCCGATGATAAGATTGGTCTTACCGTCGTAGAATTTAGCGTTTATACCGTGTAGCACGGTTTTGTCTTCAAATGATTTTACTACGTTCTTAACTTCTATCATAGCTCGGTGTTTTATTGAAGCATTACATTGGTTAAAATTACGTCTAATAGCAGTATCAGGATGCTGCTTGTCACCACAGCGTTGGTGCTGGCTTTACCCACTTGCAACGCTCCGCCTGTGACGAAGTAGCCAAAGAATGATGCCACGCTGCTAATCACAAATGCGAAAAATAAAGATTTGATGAGTGCGTACCATACGTACCATTCATTGAACAAAGTCTGTATTCCGTAGATGTAAATTTCTGGTGACACGATACCTGTTATTACTGATATAAGGTAGCCTCCATAAAGGCTCGTTGCCATGCTGAATACCACTAAGATAGGGATAAAAGTCAAGAACGCCATTATTTTGGGCAACACTAGGAAATTAGCTGAGTTGATACCCATTATTTCAAGTGCGTCAATCTGCTCCGTAACCCGCATGGTGCCTATCTCGGATGTTATGCTGGAACCTACTTTACCTGCTAGAATCAAGCACAAGATTGATGACGAGAACTCTAACAAGATAATCTCACGAGTGGCTAGACCAACGGTATACAATGGAATAAGCGGTGACATAATGTTTAATTTCATCTGTATCGTACATACTGCTCCAATAAATATTGATATGACAATAACAAGAGGAATCGAGTCAACGCCTAATTTTGATATTTCATTAAAATATCTTTTGAAAAATTCTTTCCATTTGTCGGGTTGGGAGAAAACTCTCCAAATAAACATCCAGTATTTACCGAATAATCTTAGGGTGCGTGTAAGCATAAAGTTATTAATAATTTATCTTTGCAAAGATACGACAAAAGGAGCAAATAATGGCAATCGCCACGACATAAATATGTGCAGAAACCACCTTATTGTAGTTACAATGTAACCAATGTTATTCTATTTCCGACGAGTCGATAAGATTGTTGAGCAGTGCAAAAGCCACAAGTCCGGCTATTGATTTGATGCCTGTTTTGCGTGTTATGTTCTTACGGTGTGATATTACGGTATGCACCGATATGTTAAGGCTGTCGGCTATTTCCTTACTCATCAAGCCTTTCGCTATGAGTACAAGCACGTCTTTTTCCCTGTCAGAAAGTTCGTAGGATTCTTGTTGTTCCTCACTTTTGTCGTTATAAGAGTTGTTGGCTATTCTAGCTATTTTAGAAGTTGTATCACGTATGTCGATAACTGCATCATATTGCTGTAGCACATCAGGCTCAATATATTGATAAACAAGGGCTATCGTGGGTATGTTATGTCCTGAGCCTACTATAGGGTTGCCCGATTCATTTTTGTTACCATGGAATAATGTGGGGTTAACAATAGCCATATCAGGTTTTAGCGCAGTTAACGTACCTTCCAGGTTGTTGACGTTGTCTACTTGTTGAAGCACATTGAGCGAAGTGCTGTCCTCTATAATAGAAGATAGTCCCCGATAAATTATTTCTGACGGTTCTATTATCAGAACAGTGCGTTTCATTTTTCATGCCCCCTTTCTAAATGTTCTAAAAATGGAATAAGTATCCGTTCTTCGATAAGGGCATGTTTCTTCAAATCTTTGGTGAGTTGCAAGATGTCGAAAGCCATACCTATCGTGTTGTCATGCTCAATATTGCTTGGCAGGTATTTAAAAACGATTTGAATTAGGTCGTTCAGAGCATCTTCAATGTTGGTATGCTCCTCGGCGTATTTATCGAAAGGCGTGTATGATGATGACTCGTCTTGGCATCCTTTGATAAGCGGGAACACTATGTTTTCCTCATAACTGAAATGTTGTTGCACTTCTTTCTTGTATTGATTAAAAAACGTCACCAATATAGTGCCGTGCTTAGGGTCTAGTTGGTCGGCTATTTTAATAAGGTGGCTTTCTATGTGAGGTATACGTTTCTTTATATAGTATATATGAGATTTCTCAAGGTAGGCGATTAAATGAGATTTATCGGTGCTGGTTATATCATCGATTGAGGGACGATAGTTGTTGAAAGCGTAGATGTTGCAAACCAGTAGGAACAAGTTCGTAGGAACGTTGTAGTATTCGCACACTCTTTTAATACTTTTGTCGCCGAATCCCAATTGCATGTTAAATCGAGGCAGTAATCGTATTAGAGCCGGGTGTGATGTGATAGCATCTGCAAGTTTCGTATTTTCGTTAAATTTGTTCCAATTGACGTGTTCGGTTTGATATTCCTCTTGACAAAACTCGGTAATGAGTTGCTTTGCGCGTTCCAATTCATCATTGAGATCAGGTTCTGCGCCCTCTCCGACCTCGACCAATTGGGGCTTCGGGATCTCGGGCGGCACTTCCCCGCCGTCAATGGCGAGCTTGTAGCCTGCCTCGATCAACCTTTGGATATACTTGTCTGCCGCGTGCTTCGGGATTCCACACATGGGAATCCGCGTGTTCCCGTCGAAGGAACGGCTGGTCATGGTCAATTCCAAGACCTTTGCCACCGTTTCGGCATCGGCTTCAAAGAACTCGTAGAAATCCCCAACACCCACAAAAGCGATACTATCGGGAAACTCCTTTTTGATCTGGCGATAGGTACGCCAGATCGGGGA
>CAZSHA010000111.1:0-3300 GCA_964606575.1 uncultured Muribaculaceae bacterium
CCTTTTGCTTTCTTTACATCAAATGTGAAATTTCCCATATTGCTTGGATTTTGTGGTTTAACTTGATTGATTTTTGGTTGCTCTCTGCATCGGCTCGCAGGGTTTCGAGAGGTTGGTAACGGAGTTCAGCACCATATAATCCTGCTCGTTGGTGCGTGGCTTTTCGGGGTGGTTATCAGGAGTTTGTGCTGACCGCACAGCCTCCAATTCTTTTTAATAGGAGAAATGGGAAAAATAAGAGCAATGAGAGATATAGGAGAAAGGCAAACTAATGATGATGTTATCGTCAGTGTAAGCGGCTTTGCCGCTTACGTACACCACCTATATCTCTTATAGCTCTCATTACTCCTATAACTCCTGTTTAACAACAGTAAAAGGTGTTGCACGGAGTGTTGGTCTTGCGTGAGTGAGCCATTGGGCGAACGCCACGTGCGGATGTGAGTATATACCAGTGTAGCACTTGAAAAGGGCATATCATAAAAGATTATATGGCGGTTATAGATTTGAGGTATGATGCGATAGGTATTATTAATTGAGGAGAACGCCTTGTTGTGGGAATAAATTGCTAAATTCGGGAACAATAATAGTGAAGATATTGTTTATCATGTATAACAAATAAAAAATTGTCGGATATGAAGATTAAAGATATTAAAGGGCGTGAGATACTAGATTCAAGAGGTAATCCAACGGTTGAGGTTGACGTGGTGTTGGAATCGGGCTTGATTGCTCGGGCTTCAGTGCCTTCGGGAGCATCGAAGGGTGAGCATGAGGCTGTGGAATTGCGTGACGGCGATGTGTCGAGATTCAAGGGGAACGGTGTTCTGAAAGCCGTGGCTAACATAAACGGTGAGATTGCCGACGTGATAGCCGGGATGAATGTTTATGAGCAGGGATTTATTGACGAAACGCTTGTCACGCTTGATGGGACGAGGAATAAGTCAAGGTTGGGAGCTAATGCTATATTGGGAGTGTCGCTGGCTGTGGCTAAGGCGGCTGCGGCTAGTCTTGGCTTGCCGTTGTACCGATACATAGGTGGCGTGGATGCTTCGGTGATGCCGGTGCCGATGATGAATATATTGAATGGCGGTGCTCACAGCAGCGCTCCGATAGCTTTCCAAGAATTTATGATAAGACCGGTTGGGGCAAAGAACTTTAGAGAAGGGCTAAGAATGGGAACGGAAGTGTTTCATTCGTTGAAGGCAATTTTGAAGGAACGTGGGTTGAGCACGGCCGTAGGTGATGAGGGTGGTTTCGCTCCTGCGTTAGGGAGTACCGAAGATGTGTTGAAAACAATAATGGATGCCATTGTGTTGGCAGGATATGAACCAGGAAAGGACATAACGCTGGCTTTGGATTGTGCGACTTCTGAGTTTTATAAGGATGGAATGTATGATTATACTTGGAAGGAAAAGTCGGGAAAAACAATGACCTCGGTGGAACAAGCTCATTATCTAAGGTACTTAGTGGATAAATATCCGATAGATTCGATTGAGGACGGAATGGCTCAAAATGACTGGAAAGGTTGGCAGATATTGACCGAAATGATAGGGGACAGATGCCAATTGGTGGGTGACGACCTGTTTGTGACGAATGTGGAATATCTGGAAAAGGGAATCCGTCGTGGTTGTGCAAACTCGATATTAGTGAAAGTGAATCAGATAGGAACGATCACCGAGGCGTTGCGTGCTGTGGAATTGGCGAAAAAGAACAAATACACTGTGGTGGTGTCGCACCGAAGCGGAGAAACCGATGATACCACGATTGCCGACATTGCGGTTGCTGTGAACGCAGGGCAGATTAAGACAGGTTCGGCTAGTCGTGGCGAGCGGGTTGCGAAATATAATAGGCTTCTAAGGATAGAAGAGAGTTTGGGCGTGATGTCGAGGTATGGCAATTATTAGTCAATGATTCTAATTACTCGCACACCCATACAGTTGCTGTTGCGTCTTAGATATTCGGCGAAATCGTCTTTTTCAATTTGTACTTTCTTGCCGCCCATGGATGCGTTGAGGAAGTACAATTTGTTGTTTTCTTTGATTACTATGCCGAGGTGGGAGATGTCGAGTCCCTCGGTTTTAGTGACCATTCCGATGATGTCACCGCTTCTGAATGTTTCTTTAGTGCTTTTGTCGTTGATGGTTTCTTTTTTAAGGTAAGGGAAGCGGTGCGAACGATAGCCTATCTCGAAATTCTTTATTTTTTCGAAAATGGTGTCGTTTTTGAGCGAAGGGTATGACTTGCGGTGCTTGCTCATGAAATCGATAGTCTTGATAAGATACTTGCACTTGTCGAAGTCGGGGGTGATATCACGTATGTTTCCTCTGGCGGTGTTGTTGACCACCCAGTCGCTTATGTAGTGAAGTCGTGAGGAATAATCGCCCATTATGCCATTACGGTAGCGTATTGATTCCAAATTGTTGGCATAGTCACGCCATGAGAACCTGCCGCTTAGGGTGGTTCTTGTGAGTGCGTAAAGCGTTTCTACTAAAGTGGTGCAATCTAGTTGATCAATGTTTATTGTGAGTAGTTCCTTGTCGCCTTCAAGAGTGTGTGCTACATAAGGTGTGCCGAGTAGTTTCATAGCGTAGAATACTACTAATTCATTGGCTCTGTTTAAATTGCTGTTGTATCCCTGCTCTAAGAGTTGGTTTATTTTCAAGGTGTCGTTTTCACAATGAAATCGCATGTCCATAGGAGAGATGGCTTTGGCTGTAATTATGCAGCTTATTGAAAGTATGAAAAGTAGAACAAATTTTCTCATAAGATTTAATATAATAAAGTAAGAATCTGTGTTATTTTATTCCGAGATTGATTTAAGGCTGGTATTGAATTGGATTTTCGTTGAACCATTGAATCGTGAGCTATTTCCAAGTGGTGGAATTTCCAGCGGTTTAGCGAAAAATACTTCAAAAGGGTCTTAAAGAATCCGAAATGTTGTTTTTTGAAACTGAGTTTGACTTTTAATGGAAAATTCAAAACGGTTTCTAAGTGAATGCGAAGTTAATATAAATTTCTGGAAATAGGAAATACCACTTGTGGCTTTTGTTGTTTTTATTCCATTCCTATATCTCTTGTACGTCCCGTATCTACTATGGCGTCCCTTCTCTCGGTCTTAAAGGGTTTCCTATCTCCCATTGCTCATATAACTTTTTGCTTCCCAATCCCCGCTTTCTCCCGCAGTAAAAGCCCCGCCTTCTTTTTTAACTTTTAATAACACTCTCCTTAATCCGCAGAATCTCAAAGCTTTATCCGAGTTGTTATGGTAATTTATCGAAAAAAATCTCTTCCGGTATTTTGCGG
>CAZSHA010000112.1:0-3254 GCA_964606575.1 uncultured Muribaculaceae bacterium
CTAACGCTTCTTGTACTACTAACTGTCTTGCTCCTATCGCTAAGGTTCTTAACGACAAGTGGGGTATCACTGACGGTTTGATGACTACTGTTCACTCTACTACTGCTACTCAAAAGACTGTTGACGGTCCATCTTTGAAGGACTGGCGTGGTGGTCGTGCTGCTTCTGGCAACATTATCCCATCTTCAACTGGTGCTGCTAAGGCTGTAGGTAAAGTAATTCCAGAACTTAACGGTAAATTGACTGGTATGTCAATGCGTGTTCCTACTCTTGACGTATCTGTTGTTGACTTGACAGTTAACTTGGCTAAGCCTGCTAAATATGAAGAAATCTGTGCAGCTATGAAGGAAGCTTCTGAAGGCGAATTGAAGGGTGTTCTTGGTTACACTGAAGATGCAGTTGTTTCTAGCGACTTCCTAGGTGACACTCGCACATCTATCTTCGATGCTAAGGCTGGTATCGCTTTGACTGACACTTTCGTTAAGGTTGTATCTTGGTATGACAACGAAATCGGTTATTCAAACAAGGTTCTTGAACTTATCGCTCACATGAAGAAAGTTAACGGTTAATTCCGTAGGAACTCTCAATTAATTATATTTACGGCTGTTGGAATTTCCAATAGCCGTATTTTATTATATAGAATTTGTAGTAACTTTGTATAAATTAGCTGTATATATGAAAAAGATATGTTTAAGTGAAGCCGAAATAGAGGCTAGGGTAGTGCAAGGTGTAGAACTTTTTATGAGCGGTTTTAATTGTGCGCAGGCTGTAGTAGGAGCATTTGCCGATTTATATGGAGTAGATAAAGATGTTGCTATGAGAATGAGTGCATCGTTTGGAGGTGGAATGGGGCGAATGAGGCTCACTTGTGGTGCTGCGAGCGGAATGTTTATGCTTGCTGGGCTAGAAAATGGTTGTGCGACAATAGAAATGCCTCAGAAACGTGCCGAGAATTATGCTTTTGTACAAGAATTAGCAAAAGAGTTTAAAGAATTGAACGGATCTCTCACATGTGCCGAATTACTTGGTTTCCGTACTGGGAAAGTGGAAACACCACTACCCAATGAGCGTACTAAAGAATACTATAAAAACCGTCCTTGTGCAATGATGGTTGAAAGCGCGTGTAGGATATTCGGAAATAAGTTTAAAAGCTGTGAATAATAGTATAGCTTAAAATTCGCTGAACCATTTAGGCTTTATTACTATGCCGAATCTTATACGTGATCGGAACACGTTGTAGTCGAGCAAGTTCTCTCCATATCCATTATAATATTGCAAGAAGAAAAATTGGTTGTGCTTGTCGAAAATACGGTAATTTAATTCCAGTATAGTATTAAAATTAAAATTCCAGCCTTTGCGTTTGATTAAGGTAACGGCAAGTCCGAATCTCTTGTCATTGCTCATCACTTGTATACCGTTTTGGAATATACCGCTATATCTTAGAATATCCTTGTTGTGTTGACCGTCAATGATAGGAATCCAATACTTTGCGTGAATCATGAATTGAGGACTAATAAACATGGAACCGCAAAGGGAAATCTTATTCCAACTGCGAGAGAAAATACTGTCTTTTCCGTTGCTTTCATGCTCGATAAGAAGAGAAGCCTTACCCACCACACGACCTTTGACAATCAACAATTTACCAAAACCAATACCTGGGTTGAAATTAATGTCACGCATTGGCATGGAATTTTCAAAAACATTCCATATAACTTTCTGCGAGTACATCAAAAATAGATAGGAATTAAAGGGTAGGGTACTTTTAGTAAGTTTTTGTGCTATACTCACTTGAAATTTCACATCGGAGTTGGTTCTTGTGGGCTTTTTAGCAAATGTAGTACCAGCAGTGAAATAGTTGTCTTTATATAAAGAGAAATAAGGACCATTGTCGAATTCATTGCGTATGCTATCGGCATCAAGACCATGATCTTCAATTTTCACTATTTGAGCCGAAGCCTCAAAAGCAATAATAATGAAAATAGCAATGATAATTATGTATTTCTTAATCATCTAAATTAAAAACTTTTAAAGACTGTACAAAAGTATAGATAATATTTCTCTTGTGCAATCTCAAAAAGTATTACATTTTTGGTACAAATTTCATTTATAAGCTAAATATTATGTCTAAACTCGGCACTGAGGACAAGGCTACATCATCTTATATATAAGACAGAAATAAAAACAGATATTTTTGTTACCTTTGTTCATAAATTGGAAATTTATATTTGTGAACGTATGATAAATATAGAAAATAATAGAAATCATATCAATAAATTAATAATGAACCTATAGTTGAATCTCAACGGCTGATTAGCATAAGTAAATAAAGGATATACATATGACACAACAAGGTTTTAATGATTATCTGTTTACTGTTTTTGGATATAAAAATGGTACGGCAAGGAGCTATATAACAGCAATTCATATTATAGATGAAATGTTCTTGCATAACGATGTCTTTGGTTTACAAGGAGAATCAGTCACTACTATAAATAATTTTGAATTATTAAAGCGGATAGAAGAATTTGTTCGTATACAACAATATCTATTTAAAAAAGGAGAAAATTCTATTTTTCGCAACATAAGTACAGGTTTGAAAAGTTATCCTAAGAAAAGGTTTTGTTCAGCTGCCATTAAACAACTACTCAAATATTATGCTTATGATTCAAAAGAGAAGGAAGCATGGACAATTTTAAATGAAAGATCTAGTGCAAAAAAAATCTCAAAGGATTTAATAGCACTATTTAAAATAGATAAAGAAGGACGAGATGCAACTGTAACCGCAAGAATTAGATTAGGACAAAGCTATTTTCGCAAGATGGTTTTGAAGAATTATGGGTGCAAGTGTTGTGTGACGGGGCTAAATGTACCTCAGACACTTCGTGCAAGTCACATTGTAGCTTGGGCAACGGATAAAACAAACAGAATGAATCCAGAAAATGGTCTTTGTTTAAGTGCAACATATGATGCTGCATTTGATAAACACCTAATTTCATTTGACGATGATTATCGAATGATTGTTAGCAAGGAAATAAAGGATTATTATACAAATGATGTTGCAAAAGCTTATTTTGAGAATTATGAGGGAAAGCGTATAACATTGCCGTCTATATATTTACCTAGCAAGAAGTTATTGGAAAAGCATAGGAACTTAATGGTTGGATAAACATATAGTTGTAATTTTTATCAGGCACCAATATAAAAGTATAAAAGTTAAAATTTTGTGAGCATTTTGTGGAGGGTGAGGATTGATT
>CAZSHA010000113.1:0-3132 GCA_964606575.1 uncultured Muribaculaceae bacterium
GGTTTATTTCGCTATTGTCACAATCAAAGTCGCTAGTGATATTAGCGTACCCATTGTACTTAATCCTAATGTAAGCGCTGGTGGAATAGTCCATGATGAACGAGCCTTAGATGCATTAGGAGAAACGTAGATAATGTCGTTCTGTTGCAAATTGAAATATGGTGAAAGTACCAAATTTTTGTCGTTTAGGTCGAGTACATGGATTTCTCTTGTGCCGTCGGCTTGAGTGCGAATAAGCATAACGTTTTCACGCTTACCCATGATGGTAAGGTTACCTGCCATTGCAAGAGCCTCAAATAATGTGAGTCGTTCGTTGCTAGCTGTATATACACCCGATTTTGCAACTTCACCGATAACTGTTACTTTGAAGTTCTTGAAACGAATATCTACACCAGGATTTTCTACAATGTATTTAGGATAAATTTTATCTAAAATAACTTTTTGAGCCTCACTTTTAGTCATTCCACCTATGTGTAATGTACCTAAAATAGGAAATTCGATGTTTCCATTGTCGTCAACAAGATAGAATGTTGAACTGTTTGTTGCCGCATTTCCGTAAGTGCCAAGTGTTCCAGACATTTCGTACATCAATCCCATACGGTTGAATGGCTTTGCTACTTCAGGATTAGATGCCGATACTAATATTTCAAGCAAATCGCCTGGCATAATTATAGGATCAGAACTTGTAGCAACTTCTTTCAGAGCCTCTTGTGGAATTGTTTCAGCTCCAACGATATAAGGGATTTTCTTTGTTGAAACACAACTCGTAACGATAAATGTCGTTAATAATATTACTGCAAAATGTAGATATTTCATACTGTATGTTTTTTCAATTTTATGCAAATGTACGAATTAAATTATAATTTCACCGACTAAATGAAGATTATTATTCGATAAAATATTTTTTGTCCCTATTTTTGTAGAGAAAAAATGAAATAAGATGAGTGAAATTGAAATAGAGGTGCATCCTTTTGAACCATACATACCACAAGGGGCAAAAATTCTTATGCTTGGAACGTTTCCCCCTAAGCCAGAACGTTGGTCTATGGAATTTTTCTATCCGAATAAGATAAATGACATGTGGCGTATCATGGGAAAAATATTCTATGATAATAAGGATGTGTTTTGGGACGATAATAAAAAATGCTTTATATTGAAAGATATAAAACGCTTCCTTGATGAGATTGGCTTGGCTTTGTATGATACCGGATATAAGGTGAGAAGGTTGAAAGATAACGCATCCGACAAGTTTCTGGAGATAGTAGAGCCTGTAGATGTAAAGAAAATTTTGATGGAGATGCCTACGATAACAGCTTTGGTGACGGCAGGAGAGAAAGCCACGGAAACATTGGCTACTCTTTTCGGCTCACCAATACCTAAAATGGGAGAATGTGTTAAATTTATGTTTGATAATAGAGAGTTTACACATTATCGAGCCCCGTCGTCGTCGCGTGCTTATCCTTTATCGTTAGATAAAAAGGCTGAGGCGTATTCTGCAATTTTTAATGCTGAAGGTTGTAGCATTTCCAAAAAGAATAGCTAATTTTGCATAAAATTAATTCAAAAAAGATATTTTGGCTTATGGCTCTTCAAATTTTTCAATGGTTTCAAGCACACCTAAATTACTGGACAATAACATTGTTGATGACGATAGAAAGTTCGTTTATTCCGTTCCCGTCGGAAATTGTTGTGCCACCTGCAGCCTATTTTGCGATGCAAGAAGGAAGTGAATTGAATATCTATTTAGTAGTGCTTTTTGCTACTATAGGTGCATTCTTTGGTGCTGCAATAAATTATTATTTGGCATTATGGGTTGGTCGCCCTATAGTTTATAAGTTTGCTAATAGTAGAATAGGACACATGTGCCTTATAGACCAAGAGAAGGTGGAAAAGGCTGAAGAATATTTTGATAAGCATGGTGCAATATCAACTTTCTTGGGTCGTCTTATTCCAGCGGTTCGTCAGTTGATTTCAATACCAGCAGGATTGGCACGAATGAAGTTTTCAACATTTACCTTATTCACTACGTTGGGTGCAGGTATATGGAATGTGATTTTAGCAAGTCTTGGCTACATGTTGAGTCTTTCAGTTCCACAAGACCGATTGTTGCAAGAAATAGAGCATTATAACAGCTATCTTTCAATAGCAGGTTATTGTTTGCTGGCTTTTATCGTTTTATTTATAATTTATAAAGGATTAAAAAAGAAACCCTTGAAGAAATAATACAAAATCATGATAGTATCACCATCGTTGCTTTCTGCCGATTTCGGCAACTTGAATAAGGATTTAGAGATGATAAACAATAGTGAGGCTGAAATGCTTCATATTGATGTTATGGATGGGGTTTTCGTTCCTAATATATCGTTTGGTTTTCCTGTATTGAAATATGTGCAGAAAGTGTGTAAGAAACCGTTGGATGTGCATCTTATGATTGTAGAGCCGCAGAAGTTCATCAAAGAAGTGAAAGATTGCGGTGCTGAAATCATGAATGTGCATTATGAAACATGTACTCATTTGAATAGGGTGATACAACAAATCAAGGATGCTGGCATGAAAGCTGGTGTAACTTTGAATCCAGCTACTCCAGTGTGCTTGTTGAAGGATATTATATCAGAACTTGATTTAGTTCTGCTTATGTCGGTTAATCCTGGATTTGGCGGACAAAAATTTATTCCCCAAACCCTAAATAAAGTAAGGGAACTTAAAGAATTGATAGCAGAAACATGTTCTCATGCACTTATCGAAGTGGATGGTGGAGTGAATGACAAGACTGGTGAGCAATTACGTGATGCGGGTGCTGACATTTTAGTTGCAGGGAATTATGTGTTTAAGGCAGCTAATCCACTAGAAGCTATCCACACGTTGCATATTCTTTAAAGAGATTGCGATCGTGTTGTTTTTGTTAAAATGTGCTATTTTTGCGGGGAAAAGAAGAAAATTTCCAACAAAAACCACTCTTTTCAAAGAAATTTGTAAATTTGTATCCGATTTTATGAGAGCATAAAATGATGTGGGATATAAAACCGAATCAGAATAAAATTAAGGAAAGATGCCGGAGTGGTCGATCGGGACGGTCTCGAAAACCGTTGTACAGGTAACTGTACCGAGGGTTCGAATCCCTCTCTTTCCGCA
>CAZSHA010000114.1:0-3024 GCA_964606575.1 uncultured Muribaculaceae bacterium
GCCAATTGGTTATTATCATATAGGTCTTTACCCATTCCCACAAATTGAGCTCCTTGACCAGGAAAAACAAATGCTTTCATATACTCTCTTATTTACTTTTCTATTTTAACGGGTGCAAAGGTAGTAATTTTGTTTTAAAATTCCACTTTTTTAATATACCTTTGTTGATTATAAACCATATACTTTAAAAGATTATGACAACAAGCATATTAAATCTTTTTAATCTAGGCACGGGGGAACTCATCATAATAGTTTTCGCAATTTTACTTTTATTCGGCGGTAAAAAAATCCCTGAACTGATGAAAGGCATAGGCAAAGGTGTTCGTAGCTTCAAGAAAGGGATGAACGAAATAGAAGATGAAATAAACAAGCCTATCGAAGAAGACAACAAGGCTAAAAAAGAATAACGACAATACGGCAAAAAGGTACTGAACAGAACCCTATTTGCATCAACAACGTTACCGACATGCCAAAAAAGGATAATGAGCATCTTGCTGAAATGACTTTTTGGGATCACATTGACGAGTTGCGAAGCACTCTTTTAAAGATAGGAGGAGTATTGGCAACTTTTGCAATAGTGTTCTTTATCTTTATGCCCGATATTTTCGACAGCATAATACTAGCGCCTTGTCGAGGTGATTTTATCCTATATAGGCTGTTTGCCAAGATTACCGAAGAAATCTCTTGGCTACCCAAATTCTCAACCGAAGGATTTCAAGTCAAGCTAATTAATATCAAGCTCGCTTCGCAGTTTTTTATTCACATGACCACATCTCTATGGCTGGCACTCGTATTTGCCTTTCCCATAGTTATATGGCTTTTATGGAACTTTATTAAGCCAGCCCTTTATGAGAACGAGCGTAAAGGAAGCGAAAAAGCGTTCTTATTCGGCATCATATTGTTTTTCATCGGTGTTGCCGTAGGCTACTTGGTGGTATTCCCCATCACGCTAAGATTTCTTGCCGAATACAAAGTGAGCGAGATGATACCAAATCAAATCTCGCTCGACTCCTATATGGATAACTTCTTGATGCTTATATTCATAATGGGTATTGTGTTTGAATTTCCAATTGTAGCATGGATTCTTTCCAAGATAGGAATTTTACACCGAGAATTTTTCTCAACCTATCGCCGCCACGCTGTTGTCGCATTACTAGTATTATCAGCTATCATTACACCTACTGGCGATCCGTTCACCCTATCTATCGTATTCATGCCATTATACCTGCTATATGAAATAAGTGCCTACTTCGTTTCTCCAGCCCCTAAAACCGAAGAATAAATTTAGATGCTTTAAAACAATATTCTTATAAAATAGAAAGTCTTCTTAATCAGCGTATAAAGTTAGTCTTAATCTGACTCTCTGGCACTGGAATCTTCACACCAGCATTACTACCAGCCTCAATACACTTTAATAGCCAAGCCATATTTAGCCCCAAGGTACGCATTGTCTGCAATCCTTCCAAATCCTGCAACACTTCCTCTGGAGTGTTTCCGTGCACCTGATTCCAATATTGCGACGACACGACAGGCATATTACGAATTGTGAAATACTTGTTCAGTTCATCAAACGTTGCCGAAGCACCGCCACGGCGACAACTTACCACCGATGCGGCTGGCTTATATTCAAGTACCTTCTTACCAGAATAGAAAGCTCTATCCATGAACGAAATCATAGAACCATTAGCACTTGCGAAATGAACAGGAGCACCAAAAACGAAAGCATCACAATCTTTCGCCTCGTCAACAAACACATTCACTATATCATCAATCGCACAACGTTCAGTCCCACCGCACGTTCCACAACTCAAACACCCCGATATAGGACGTATTCCAATCCAAAAATTCTTAGTTTCTATACCATTGGCATTAAGTGTCTTTGCGACTTCCTGCAAAGCGGTGTATGTACAGCCATCATGATGAGGGCTTCCGTTAACTAACATTACTTTCATAATTGCTTATTTTTTACTTCGTTATATATATCCTTAATTATTAATCCCGATAACGTAAAACCGAAAATGCCAGTTATATGCACCAGAGAACCGTTAATCTGCGCCTTTTTCTCATCCCATGTTCCTGTGCCATCCACCTCGGGCGACTCGCCTTTATTTTCCAACAGTTCCTCGCTATACACGCATTTGAACTTACGCTTGGGATAGGTTTTCATCTTTTTAAATCTACGACGTAACGCTGCACCTAACGGGCATCCTTTAACGTCCCAAAATTCAGCCACCTCCACTTTAGTTGGGTCTAACTTCAATGCCGCACCCATAGATGAAAACAATTTTGCCGATGTCCTAGTAGCTTCTAATATCAAATTAGCTTTATCTTTCAAACTATCTATGGCATCAACCACATAATCATAATTTCCCAAACAAAATGCTTCAGAGCTGTTTTCATCATAGACCTCTTGCCGAGAATCTATAACCGCATACGGATTAATTTCAAGCAATCTGGATTTCAGCACTTCTACTTTAGGTTGCCCTATAGTTTTGGTCGTTGCCATCAGCTGGCGGTTTATATTGCTCACGCTCACACAATCGCTATCAACGATCGTAAGATGATGAATCCCCGACCGCACTAACCCTTCGGCACACCAACTTCCAACCCCACCAACGCCAAACACAATCACACGTTTGTCCTTGATAGCATCCATAACCTCACAGCCCAGCAACCGCTCGCCTCGTTGAAAAATATCACTCATACCACAATGATTATATTCTTGATGATACTATTGCGACTATACCACAAAGCACCAAAATAAATCCAATAACAAAGATAGTTTTTTCAAGAAGTATTTGCAACAAAAAAGAAGTAGATTATCTCACGACAACCTACTCGTTAACCATAAATCTAATACCATGAAAAACACAATGCAAAGATATACAAATTATGACATATATACACAATTAGTGCAACTGGTTTAACGTTCTTTATGTAAAGAACTATTTTTGAATTATCTTTGCCGTGGATAATCAATTATCCCGTATCTGATTGATACACAAATAGCGAATGCTATGATAG
>CAZSHA010000115.1:0-2969 GCA_964606575.1 uncultured Muribaculaceae bacterium
GAGAAAAATGTACATTTCGTTTTGAAAAGTTGTACATTTCGTTTTTGCGATTATACATTGAATTAGAAGAATGTGTCGATTTATAAGTATGAAGAGGGTGGTGATGTATACGAAAAGTGGTCATATGCTACTCTAAAGAAAATAGAATAAAACAGAATTCATAAAAGTGGCGTATACTAAACCTTATAGTAATATACCGAACAACCCATTGGCGGAGTTGCAACAATGCTTATTAATCCATGCCAATGGGTATTTTATTTGTTAAAGCAATAAAAGATGTTCCAAAAATCACTATTTTTTGTGGAAAGTTCAACCCAGATATAGGGTTAGCCAGATATTTTATATCTTTGTACCACTTTTATGGGACAAGGACAGGTTTATGTGGATAGGGAATATTGATTTGGGCGAAAAGCCGATATTGTTAGCACCGATGGAGGATGTCACCGACCCATCTTTCCGCTTGATATGCAAGGAGCAAGGAGTCGACATGGTGTATACCGAGTTTGTTAGTGCTGATGCTCTCATTCGCAATATTGATGCGACAACTAGGAAGCTCACAATTAATGGAGCCGAAAGACCAGCTGCAATACAGATTTATGGAAAAGATTTGGATTCTATGGTTGAGGCGGCGTGCATAGCCGAATCGGCTTGTCCTGATGTATTGGATATAAACTTTGGCTGTCCGGTCAAGAAAGTGGCATCGAAAGGTGCCGGTTCAGGCATGTTGCGTAACATTCCTTTGTTACTGGAGATAACACGCGCGGTGGTGAATGCCGTTAAGATTCCAGTGACGGTAAAAACTCGTCTGGGCTGGGATTGCGAAAATAAGATTATTGTGGAACTTGCCGAGCAGTTGCAAGATTGCGGTATTCAAGCACTCACGATACATGGGCGTACACGTAGCCAGATGTATACAGGTGAGGCTGATTGGACTCTGATAGGCGAAGTGAAAAACAATCCTAGGATGAAGATTCCTATTATAGGCAATGGCGACATCACCACGCCCGAGAAACTTGTGGAGTATTATAATCGTTATGGCGTAGACGGTATAATGGTGGGAAGGGCTTCGATAGGAGCTCCTTGGATATTCAAGGAAATGAAATATTTCAAGGAGAACGGGAAACCGATAGAGCCTATACCGGCTGTGGAGAAAATGGCATTGTTGCGTAGACAAATACGAGAGAGTATCGATAGGATAGATGAATATAGAGGGATATTGCACATCCGCAGGCATTTGGCGGCAACTCCGCTATTCAAGGGTATACCTAATTTTAGGGAAACAAGGATAGCTATGCTTCAAGCCAATACATTTGCCGAACTAGATGGCATACTTAACTATATAGAAAGTGATATTTTGACTAACATAGATAAAAGGTTTTAAATGATGAAAAAATATAAGTTTATTATATTCTTTATGTGCATAATAAGTGGTTTTACCGCTCATGCACAAGATAACATTCAAGAATTTGTTGTGAAAGTGGGCGATTTCACGTCGCTGTCGGTGATTGACAATATTAATGTGGAATACAAGTGTAACCCTGATTCTACTGGTCTTGCAGTGTTCTATGCTGATTCGTCTATGGCTAATCAAATGATTTTCACCAATAACAAAAAGGGCAAACTCACTATAAGCGTTGGGACTGACAGCGTTTATAATAATCATCTTCCTTTAATCACCGTATATTCCAGCTATTTGCAAGAAGCAGAAAATAGCGGTGATAGCACATTGCTAGTGAGGAATGTAGCACCAGCTCCACAAGTGAAATTTAAATTGCAAGCCAACGGTTCGATAGAAATAGAGAACGTGATAGCTACAAAAATTGGACTGGAAATTTTCACTGGTAACGGATTGATAAAAGCGGCAGGCAAATGCACTGAATTAAGCATAAAAAACACTGGTACTGGCACAGTTGATGCCAAAGCGCTTCAATCTAAAAACGTTAATTGTAGGCTTTTAGGTACAGGCAAAGTGTATTGTTATGTCGACGAGGGCAAGTTGTCGATAAAAGGAAGCGGTACAGGCAAGGTGTATTATGTAGGAAAGCCTAGTGAGATAAAATCGTTCCAGCTGGGAACTATCAAGGCTATTGATAATAACGATGCCGAGGCAGAGAATACTGAAGAAGACAAAACAGAAAGTGCCGAAAAGGTGCAATCAGATTCTGTTGCCGGTGATGAAGAAGAAACAGAAGTGAGATTATAACGGACATTGATAATTCCCTATAAACCTCGGGGGCTGCATGCTGTGAAGCAAGTTGCCCTCATTTATCCTATTTTAAATAATCCTTGTACTCAGTTCTTGATTTTTGTCCTATATCAGCTTGGTATCATCCACAACAATATTCTTAGTTGTTGCAATCTCTTTATCTCTCCAATCCTTAATTCTCTGAATTGCCAACTTCTCAATGGCACGAACGTATGTTTCCATGAATTGATAATCAACGAAGCCGGCAGAAGTAACAGGTAGTTTTATTTCTAAAACAGGAAGTTTATCTGTAGCATTTACCAAGTAATCTGTAAACAAAATCTGCAATTTATTAATTGCTGTAACAACAAACAAGCGTATAGCTTCATTCTTCGTTCCACTTTTGAATGTCAAAGCTTTTACTCTCGTGCCAATATGGAAATTCTCCATTTGAGTAGTAGCATAAAAAACGCCTCTATCAGCTAAAGCAATAGTTTTGTCGTACTCGAAAAGCATACGCTCTTTCAATAACCTGATTCTCTTTGAAATACCATTATTATCATGCTGATGACTAATAAGTGGAATATTGCCATCTTGTACTCGTCCTATTATTATATCCCTACCTGTATTTATATCAAACAGTTCCCCAATCTTGAAGTTTCTGAATTTTAGTGCAGACATTGATTGTAATGCATTCTTCTCTTCCTCTGTCAATTCACAATTCTCAAATCCGGAGACTTTTAGATAAGTTTCCAGCTCCTTTATACGCTCCGCTTCCAGCTCC
>CAZSHA010000116.1:0-2967 GCA_964606575.1 uncultured Muribaculaceae bacterium
AATGGGGCTAGATCACTTGGTCTCCTCACCTGGCTTTTTCAGTCAAAAAACCATTTCACTTCCCACCCAAAGCCCCTATTTTCACAAAAAGTGCTGACGGCACTAAACACCACCAGCACACACAATATTCAAATAGATACATGATGATTATCACTTGAACCAGTCTTGCCCAAAGCCAAACGTATGCTTAATACCTATCGAAACGAACGGAGCCGACACTTTTATCGAACCCCTTTCTTCAGCATGATAAGCTCCGCCATCAACCGTTGTTTCCAATTTCTTACTTGAAATCTCAGGAGCAAATGAATATCCCGCCTTCACGTCCAAATAAGTATTATTAGTGGTACGCAAAGAGAAACCGACAGCCGGTTCTGCATAGAATCCCATTTTTGACGGTTCGCCCAAAGTGAGATTATCTGTTTCTAAAGCACTCATTTTATAGCTATAGAAACGCAATCCCGCATCACATGACACAAATGGCGAAAATCTTTTTTCATTAAGATTGTATTGCCCCCTTAGGAACACCCTAACAGGCTCTCTCAATTCAAGGCTATACATGTATTCTCTCGCCTCGCCACCGTTCACATCAAGTAAGCCATAACCACTTGAAGGGGTGGCTATATCTCCTCCGAATCCGAAACCAGCACTTAGCTTATGATTAAACCTATACGTAAAAGCCAAAGCCATCTGACCGCCCTTATATGCAGATTCACCACCAGAGAAGCCCAAACCACCTCCTTCTAGAGTCATTTGAACGCCTCGTTCTCGCGTCGGTTCTTTTTCTTTATGTACTTTAGGCTTCGTCGATTTATGGAAAGTTAGCGAAGCCCCGACAGAGAGATAAACATTCGTACCGCTCGAGCCTGTGCCACCGACAGATGTCATACCAGTCAGACCTACCGATAAATTCAAATCCATTGTACGAGTTACCGCAAGGCTCATTCCAGGCATAGCTTGAAGCAACAAGAAATTAGGCATCTTAATAGTTTCCTTTCCCACCTTGATATCTTCGGCAGTATTGATACCGAAACCAGTACGTAAGCCTAATGTCGGGCAAAATCTTCCTTTGCCAACATACATCTCATATCCAAACAATATAGGTATTATCGCGCTAGCCCCTTCAACGTCACCAGTATATGACCAAGAACCAGAGCTTAGTCCAAAATACATATTATCAAAACGCTTGCCTATTCCTGCCTCCAGCATCAACATATCCGCACCTTTCGCATTGCCCAGACCAATACCATAGCCAGCACCAAACCTTAAATCAAGACCTTTATGCCCTTGTTGCCAATCAGTATTAACAGTTTGCGCATTGGTAGCACATGCCATCATTAAAGCCACCAAACAAAATATAATCTTCTTCATAACTTATTTCGCATATTTTGTTGAACCATATATACTCTCCCGTCAATTTGTTTATAGCGTAAGCACGGCAGCTCACATTGCCTACGGCTAGCACGTTCATCGTCACTTGTACGATATTCCAAGTTTTCAAAGCCTCCTCACACTTATATTTCTTGCCGTTAATCTCAACACCAGCTTCTGAAGCTAAATGCGGACTACCCAATGTAAATCCCACCGTTATGACGTAATTACCCAAAAATCCAGTCACGCTGCAATCGCCAGTTTCCACAGTCAAACGCCCTGATGTAGAAGCCTGTTGGCTGATTGAGATAGTTTCGGCAGCCGTACCGGCTACCACTAATAAATTAGCAGTACGCGCATAAGAGTTGTTAGCCGATGCAACCACCTGCAAATCCGTTGTTCCGCCACCTTCGGTTTGGCTTATTTGAAGCCACTCAGGCACTTCGCTAAATATCTTCCAATTTCTATTGGCCTCAAGCTTAATCACAAATTGAGATTCGGTATTAGGGATAGAATATTCCGTGTTATCAGCCTGAACAAATGGGGCTTCCCACTCGTCACCGCATGATACTAGAGCAAACACGCCCACGAACAACGTGAATGCAACAAATAGTTTCTTTGAAAAAATTTTATTCATTTTTGTTTCCTTAAAATAAGAAAAGCGTCAACCATCCATGCTTGTTTCACATTTAGGTTACCGCCAAGTTACCTGCTACATAACAAGTTAGGAATGGCTCACGCTCAAGAATGAACGTGACCCCCAGTTACTTGTTCTCATGTAGCGAATATTGGCGGTATTCAAATGTGAGAGAACAAGAGCTAGAAGCTCAAATCAATATATTTTCAAGTTAAGAATGGAACACTTTCCCCTTGGTTAATAATTAAATTTTAACAATCGAGGCAGAAAGAGCAACACCTAGTGTCGCTACAATCCTAAAAAACAGTGTCCTTTTTCTATCTCATTGGCAATTCATTTTTAATTAATACTCACGTTATCGCCTCAAAGGTAGTAAAGAAACCCAAAAACGGCAAACAATGGGGCATAAATAGTTGTTATTATTCTAGCAAAACTAGTTTTTAGTGACAATGGTTTGAATGGAGCAAAAAGGAGCTGTAAATCTGCTTTTTAGCGATACATAGCAGGTCTGTTATAAATTCTTCACATTTAATTGTGGAAAAATTTCTTTATTTATTATTTCGCTTCAAAAAAATTAGTTAAATTTGCACCGGAATTTAAAACTTCCGCTTACTAGAAAGAATTTATTAATTTCTTAATTATACAAAAAGAGATGACAAAGATTGATTTAACAAAGTACGGTATCGAAGGAACTCCTGAGATTGTACACAACCCTTCTTACGAAACACTTTTCGCAGAAGAAACTAAAGCAGGTCTTGAAGGTTACGAAAAAGGTCAAGAAACCGAGCTTGGTGCTGTAAACGTGATGACCGGTATTTACACTGGCCGTTCACCTAAGGACAAATACATCGTTAAGGATGCTTACAGTGCAGATAAAGTATGGTGGACTACCGACGAATACAAGAACGACAACAAGCCTGTAACTGAAGAAACTTGGGCAGCCCTAAAAGAAATTGCAAAGA
>CAZSHA010000117.1:0-2768 GCA_964606575.1 uncultured Muribaculaceae bacterium
TACAAAAAATAATTTGAGTTGAGCAAATAATCGGTTAACCTTTCCTATATTTGCAGTAAAATTTGGCGAAAGAGTGAAATTGTTGCTAGTTTGCATATTGCTGTTAGGCATATCTGTGATGCTCTTAGGCATTAGGGTATTTTTTGTGAAAGGCGGTAAATTCCCTAATGCGCACATTCATGGAAATAAGGCGATGAGGCAACGTAATATCACTTGTGCCACTGATGATGAATAATAACAGAAAACCAGATATAAAAAAGAAATGAAAATTTTGAATAAGCTAGCTAGCCTAGTATTAATGTTTATGAGTGTTGCGATGATTGCATCATGCGCCGATGGAAAGAAAGAAAGTGTAAACGCTCAATCAGCCGAGTCAGGCAAGGATGCCGCTCCTCAGATGGTTATCAGATATATTGACGAGGATTCATTGTTGGCGCAATACAATTTGGCAAAAGACATCAACGAGGCTATGTTGAGAAGAACCAACCAATTTGATGCTGAGCAACAACGCCGTGCCCGTGACATACAGAAGTTTGCAAGCGACATGGAGCAAAAATACAAAAACAACGGCTATCTATCGCAAGAGAGTTTCAATGCGGACCAGAATAAGTTGACTAAGATGCAAAGCGATGCCGAGAATTATTTGGCTCGTTTGCAACGTGACATCCAGAGTGAGATGCAACAGAACACTATCCAACTGAACGATTCTATCAATAACTATTTAAAGGCATATAGCAAGGAAAACGGTTTTGATATGGTGTTGAGAAAGCAATCAGCTTTCTATATGGATTCAAAATATGAGGTCACTAAAGAAGTGGTAGAGGGCTTGAACAAGCGTTATAATAAGGTAGAGAAGAAGTAATAATACAAAAGACATTAAATACGAGAAAACGGAAGGCGGAAGGTGAACAAAAAACTCATTTTCCGCCTTTTGTTATAAAACATTTGATGATATGGAAAAGAAATATAAAGTAGGTGGAATGATGTGCAATGGTTGCAAAGCTGGAGTGGAGCGTGCGTTGAAAGCCGTTGACGGAGTAGAAAACGTGTCGGTGGACTTAACTTCTGGCATAGCTACTGTGAAAGGCGAAGTGAGCGAAGATATAATAGCTTCAGCTATCGAAAACACAGGCTTCGACTTCCTCGGTGAAGCCTAACAACCCCTCCCCAATTAGTGGTGCTTATTTTGCGCAGGTAATAAATAGGTGCAATAAGTGATGTAGTAGTAATGAGAGTCATAAGAGATATACGTAAGCGGCTTTGTCGCTTACGACTTGTTTCAACATCATTAGCATATTATTCTTATATCTCCTATTAAAAAAAGTTTGGAGGCTGTGCCATTAGCACAACCTCCTGATGTCATTTTTTCCTAGAGCAGAAGTGTTGCTCGATGCCTAGGTAACATCGGTGTAATTAGTGCCTTCAGGTGAAATTGTGCAAATCAGATTAACGGATTCTCGTTTTTTCAATTTCACGGAATCTTGGTTAATTGAGATAGCATCGATTTTAATGTAAGGCACTTCCACTTCGCATGTCGCTGTCAAATTGCTTCCGTCTATAGTCTTCGCTGTAATAATAGATTTGCCTACAGCTAATCCTACCAATGTTCCGTTACCGTCAACTCTTACAACAATGGTATCACTGCTCTCCCAAGACAACTTGTTTATTGAAACGTTTTCTGGAGTCAATGTGGCAACAAGTTGCATGGTGTCGTTAAGCAATACTGTTTTAGTAGAATCCAATGATAAACTTTCTGCTTGGGTCAACATCTTGATGTTTTTAAAGTCTTTCCACACTTCGGCTGACCAATATGCCACGAAGGCATCTTTCGGGACATAAAGCGTGCAAGTAGACATGTCTACATCAGCAAATGCGGTTTCATCACATGTTGGTGGCGTTGGGTTCAACGAAATGATAGTGTTTAGTCCTGTACAGCCACCAAATGCTCCAGCTCCAATATTGTTAATGCTGCTAGGTATTGCTATGGACTGTAGCTTTTTGTTGCTAGAGAATGCATAATCCGCTATTCGCTCAACACTATATATTGTATCATTATACATAATTGTATCGGCTATAACAAGATGTTCGGTAGGATTGCAATCGCCAACTAAGCATTCTTTATTGGTTTCTGACACATAATATATAATATCGTCTTGTGAAATCTCAGCACAAATAGAAATGGCTTGATACATAGGCAAATGTCATCTCCGTCGCATTTGCAAGCCACCAAGCTTGAGAGTTGAAGATAAAATATCAATAACACCTTTCGTTATAATATGTATGGACTTATTGTGGCTAGCTCTTTAGCCTTATGGCTTGAACCCATCGCAAGGATAATGAAAAATGTAATATGTGGGGCAACTTAACGGAATTACCCGCATTGTGCGTTAGTAAAGCGGCTGTGATGAGCGTAATGCCATGCTTTACGGGTGTGATGTTGTGTTGCTTGTTGTTTTAATTGTAATCTGAAACTTGCTTTAGGGTGGAAAGATGATGTTGAGCTTGCGAATAAGCGATATTTGTGTGGTATATAGCGTTGTAAGTGCTTATCGTGTTGTTGCAATGGATAAGAAAAACATGTTTTAAAACATCTATTTAATATTTATTAACAAAAATATTTTCTTGTAAAGTTTGCTCAGTCCAAATAAAGCACTTAACTTTGCACTCGCTTTTGAGGAACAACGGAAACGTCCGGAGCTCCGATTGGCAAACCCGAGAGCACATTGAAATGCTTGCGATAGACTGAAAGAAGTCAAGAAGATAAGAAC
>CAZSHA010000118.1:0-2586 GCA_964606575.1 uncultured Muribaculaceae bacterium
AATCATTATCAATAACTTACAAAGGTTTCAGCCTACTTTTTGCATATTAAGCCTCTTTTCTCGTGTGAACTGCTTCAAAAATCTAGGATATTTTATTAGTGAATCTTGTTGGTTATAATATTACCATGTTTTTTGAGGGGATATTATCCTTTAGAGCGTGTGCTTTTGGCGGATATATGTGCTGGTTTCGGTATATAATCGTCTTCGTCTTCAATGTCGCTACGCTTGTTGCGTTTCTTCTTTTTACTCTTTTTCTTAAAGTCTTTTTTCTTGGCGGCAAATTGTTTTTCTTTTAATTTCCGCTTCTTCTCTTGACGAATTTTTTCCTCTTCTATTTTCTGTATTCTGCTGGTTTTGAATTTAGATGGTGTTTGCATCTTCATGCTAATAACAGGGCGTACCATGTCAATTTCGGCAATGATGCTAGGGTCACGTGGGACTTTATGGAAAAGAATGTCGTTTAGGTATTTGCCTTTGTTGAAACGGCTCTGATCCACATCGGTGTATATGCCGCTCACTGCTCCGCAATCGGTGAATTGCCATAATGTGTATTCTGCGCCTTCCTTTAGTTCTGGTTCTTCTTCGGCGTATTTTGCGATGAACAAGTCATAATGGTTGAAAAACGGCCATAGATATTTGTTGTAGAAGTTGGCGCTGGTGTAAATTATAGGTTGCCTGCCGTAATGTTCTTCTAATAAGTTGGCAAAAAGTTGCAGGCTGTCGATTAATTCATCTCTCGACCATCTTCCTTTCACTTCTATGTCGATGAGCGGAGCTAAGTCTTGCTCGCCTTTGCGGCAGCATTCTTTAAAATTTTCGAATTGGTCGTGTATATATGATGATGATCGTAAGAAATGATAGCATCCCACTTTCATTCCGGCTTCTTTAGCCTCACTTATGTTGTCTTCAAAGGTGGGTGATACGTAAGTAGCTCCTTCGGTTGCTTTAATATAGACGAATTGTACGTTATCGTCTTTAGCAACATCTTTCCAGTTGATGTGTCCTTGGTGGTTGGAAACATCAATGCCGTGATACACTTCGGGGAAATAATGCAGAGGCACATAATCTTCTATGTGGTCGGCTTGTGCAAAAGATGTGCTATGCACAAGCGTAGAGAGCACCGTGCATAGCATTATACGTATTAAATAGGTATATGTGTGGCGTAATGATGTCATTAATCACCAAAGGCTTGCTTTATTGCATCTACATAGTCGAGTTTCTCCCATGTGAACAATTCCACTTCAATCTCTTTATCGCCTTCGTATTTAGAGAAGAAATGCTTAGTGGTGGTGCGAGGTTCGCGTCCCATGTGACCATAGGCGGCAGTTTCCTCATAGATGGGAGCTCGTAGTTTCAAACGTCGTTCAATAGCAGCTGGACGCATGTCGAAAATCTTACCTAACTTTTCTGCTATTTCAGAGTCGTCCAAATCCACATGCTTAGTTCCGTAAGTGTCGACAAATAGGCTGACTGGCTCGGCAACGCCTATAGCATAGGCGACTTGTACTAGGATTTCATCGGCAATGCCCGCAGCCACGGCATTTTTAGCAATGTGGCGAGCAGCATAAGCGGCTGAACGGTCAACCTTTGATGGGTCTTTGCCAGAGAATGCACCTCCACCGTGGGCGCCCTTGCCGCCGTAAGTGTCAACGATAATCTTACGTCCTGTGAGTCCAGTGTCGCCATGAGGACCACCGATGACGAATTTGCCAGTAGGGTTGACGTGCAGAATCAAGTTGTCGTCAAACAGCTGGCGTTCGCTATCGTTTAGCTTATCAAACACTCTTGGTAACAAAATGTTGCTTACGTCCTCTTTAATACGATTAAGCATGGCTTTGTCAGCTTCATCTTGAGCTTCTTTGGTGTTGTTGACCGGAATGACGAACTCATCGTGTTGCGTGCTAATTACTATAGTGTGTATGCGAGCGGGCTTGTTGGAGTCCCCGTCGTATTCCACTGTCACTTGGCTTTTTGCATCTGGGCGTAGATAAGTCATAACCTTACCCTCTTTGCGAATAGATGCAAGCTCTATTAATAGGCGGTGAGCTAGCGACAGCGAGATAGGCATGTATTCAGGAGTTTCGTTGGATGCGTAGCCGAACATCATACCTTGGTCGCCAGCTCCTTGGTCGTCGGCATTCTCGCGCTCTACTCCTCGGTTGATGTCTTGCGATTGCTCATGGAGCGCCGAGAACACACCGCACGCATCAGCATCAAATTTATACTCGCTCTTGTTGTAGCCGATGCGGCTAATCACCTTGCGTGTCACCTCCATCAAGTCGATGTAGGCGTTAGATTTAACCTCGCCAGCTATAACCACTTGCCCAGTGGTAACAAGGGTCTCGCATGCTACTTTTGAGTTTGGATCATAAGCTAAGAAGCGATCTAGTAAAGCATCGCTAATTTGGTCGGCGACTTTGTCGGGATGTCCTTCCGAAACCGATTCAGATGTAAATAGATAGTTCATATTTTCCAATTTGTTTTAAAGTGGAAAAATGCAGGCTTTCTACCTCGAAAATGTTTTGATTTGTTGTAGAACGCAGTTTTAGCATTTTTTTGTGTGGTTGCAAGCAGCCAAATTTTTCC
>CAZSHA010000119.1:0-2502 GCA_964606575.1 uncultured Muribaculaceae bacterium
TCATTATCAATAACTTACAAAGGTTTCAGCCTACTTTTTGCATATTAAGCCAAAAAATCGAGGTTGGTGTGTTTGTTTAGTCCGTTTTGATATATAACCAATGAGATAAACTAAACTGGAATACATTTATCAAGGTATTGCAACGAATGTAAGCATAAAACAAATCATTGCAACGCTAACGGTCACATTCGTAGCTGTTAGCGTCATTTCTGATTATTTCGTAGAAAGGGAATTTAACGGCTCAGTAACTTTTTAGTATGGGCATGAATAAAAATGCTATCTTTGTAGGCATATGGAAACAAAGCATGAAATAAAAAGTCTAAATGACATCTACAATTAAGCGCAAGAATTAATAAGCATAGTTAAACATTACGATAAGAAAGGAGAATAAATTATGGATATTTACAACAAAATAATAATAATATCTTCAATAGTGGCTATAATATCATCATTGTTAAATATATTTTTGTTTATAAAGTTATGGACAATGACAAACCACGTTTCTGACATTAGAGATATTGTTACTGAGGGCAAGGAATTAGCACCTAAGGAACATAATTATACAGGGCTATTGGCTGGCGGAATATTGATTATACTGGTCTTGATAGTATTTATTACATTGTGATAATAACTTGCGCGGATTGTAATAAGAAAGTCCCATGATATTGCTTTTGGCTCAATCATGGGACACTATGTATTTTACGCTTATGCGCTGCCGTGCGTTATCCTTTATTTCATGAAGTTTTCGTAATCGTCTACGGTGATGTTGGCTAATGTGGTTGGCATCTCTTTTCCGATTAGCTCGTAATAGCGGGATAGCTCGGTCTTTAATGTATCCAATTCCTCTTGGATATATTCTTCTTTAGGTACTCTTTTGTTTTGATAACGGCTGTAAATTTCTGTCCTCTACATCCTTTACCAAGTCGCCAAGCCCCGATATGTCGCCCTTAAACACCATTTATACTTGAATTGCGGTTACACGCAAAGATAAAAAAAGGCTAATACTATACAAAATCGGATAAGCCCAATAATACATTATACGCTTTTTCTTATAAAGTCCTTATCTTTAAGTGTCAAATTCGCCAAAAATTTTGGGACACACAGACCTAGCGATGCGTATTTAGGTTCGAATGATTTCACGACATTACTATAATGCTTTTTCACATATTCTTCACATGTAATATATTTTGATTTTTCATGGTCATACATTTTCTCCTTCCCTTTAACTTCATCGCACCATTCCAAAAACTCTCTTTTCAAATTTTCATTTAATTCATTGTATATTTTCAGTCGTTCTTCGTCGGCAATCTTTTTATCTTCAAATTGTTGCTTTACACATTCTTTATTATTACCATCATTACGATTTTTAAAGCTATCCTCTAACAAAATTCTAATTCCACTTATATTGTTTGTCATTCCCCACACCTTGAAGAACAAAATAATGTTTAGCACGCAAATCACAATCACAACTAATACACTAAATACATCAAATCCATCCATAATACATATTTTTTATGTTAATAAATAATTTTAGGGCAAAAGTAGCCTAAACAGCCCACTTTTACCCCCCAATTGCTAAAATAGGTTAAATATGTTTTAGAACATGTTTGGGTCGGGACACTCCGACTACAAGTCTATGAAGCCCTATATAGAGATTGCAAGCGAGGCTAAAAAGCGGGCGATGTCGATATTCGGGCTCATCTGATAAACCGTGTTGGAGGAGAGAGTATTGACACAATAAATTGGAATTACGGGCAAATTGGTCAAAAATTTATATTGAAAATATAGTCTTAAAAATTAATTTCAGGTCAAGCCAAAGTGAATGATGCTTGATATATTCAAGATTTAAAGCCAACTTGTCTTGCATAATTACCTTTTCATAATATTCATCTGGATTCTCTACTGAATTCAGAATCTTTATCTCATTACGGTATTTGATAGATGCCATATCAGTAATGCCTGGTCGCATGTCTAATACATGCATTTGCTCTGCACTATATAAATTTACAAATTTCCTAAGTACGGGTCTTGGTCCAACAAAACTCATGTCACCTCTAAACACATTTATCAGCTGTGGCAATTCATCAATTTTGTATTTTCTCAACTTTTTTCCTATTTTGGTAACTTTTCTCTTATATTCATCTTTCGGTAATGGGAAGTTCTCCTCTGCATCTGTTTTCATTGAACGAAATTTAATGATTTTAAAATCTTTATTCTTCCATCCCACCCTAGATTGCTTATAAAAAATAGGTCCTTTTGAATCCAATTTAATTAATATGCATACGACAAGAAAGACTGGGCTTAAAACAATAAGCCCTATCACACTTAAAAATATATCGAACAGCCTCTTTGCCATATATCAACACCGTTTAAATCAACTAAAAAGGCAAATACCCAAACTCGTAATGGTATTTGCCTTTTGGTGAGTAGTGAAACCGGGAATCGAACCCGGGTCTCCACCGTGAGAGGGTGGCGTGCTAGGCCACTACACTATATCACCAT
>CAZSHA010000120.1:0-2237 GCA_964606575.1 uncultured Muribaculaceae bacterium
CAACCCTTTATTCTTGATTTACCGTATCTAACAACCAGAAATATCCGCTGACCCGGAATTTGGCTACTTTTGCATCAGAGTTGTTTGATAAAGCATAACACAGAAATTTGGTGTCATCTCGAAGTCGCCAAATCGTTACCAACAACTTTCTATCATAGCATTCGCTATTTGTGTATCAATCAGATACGGGATAATTGATTATCCGTCTGCAAAGATAATCTATTATTATAATAATTACGACAAGAACTGTCGAAAATAAGAAAAAACAGGCACAATTACTTTATATCAGCCTTGCCTGACTTTATTCCATCAAGTATGCGCTTGTTCCACTCCTCACGCTCTTTATCAAAAAACCAGCCCCACTTATTAAAATACTTTATCATATTATAACTATGTATGGCTAGCATCCGCAAGCTCTTATATGAAGCGGCACGGTGAGCATGCACCACAGTCACTCCCGGCCAGAACATAGTGCGATAATGCTTGTGCATACGGCGGGTTATGTCTATATCCTCCGGATACATAAAAAACCTCTCGTCAAACAAGCCCACTTTATCAAAGCACTTCGTGCGGAAGAACATGAACGATCCCTGGTGATAAGGCAAATCCATAGGCGACTTATGGTCGAACCCATAAAGCATGAATTCATGATTAATCCTAACCGCTAAATCATGGAACAAGAATCTGCGGGAAATAAGATTCAACGGCGAGGGCAACAAGCGGCAACCGTACTGTAACGTTCCGTCAGGATAGACAATATTCGGTTGAACCTGCGCCACATCCTCATTCTTGTCCATATATTCGACAAGCCCAAGTAACACATCTTCTCCGAAATACACATCGCTATTAAGCACCAAATGATACTTCATGCCAAGTTTCTCCGCTTTGCGTATCGCAATATTATGCCCAGCACCATAGCCCACATTGTCACTGCCTATATATTCCACCTTATCAATCTTCTTACAATAGTCGGCGATAGACTGCTGCCGGGAATTATCCACGACAAACACTCTCCTTACCAAAGGCGAAGACAATGAGGTAAGGCATTTTCCCAGTTCAGAAATTTCTGTTTTATATGTGACAATCGATACTGTTATCATTACAAATCACGTCCACAATCATGGCAAAATCGTCCATCATTAGGATTTGGGACACAAAATTAATCATATTTTTATAAATAACGGCAATTGGTAACTTATATTTTGCTATCTTTGCAACAAATTTAATGTAAATATCATTTTCATTATATACTTAAGTATTATGGTTAATTACAAAGAACTAGGTCTAGTAAACACTCGTGATATGTTTGCTAAGGCAATCAAAGGCGGATATGCAGTTCCAGCCTTCAACTTCAACAATATGGAGCAACTTCAAGCTATCATCAAGGCTGCTTCTGAAACAAAATCTCCAGTAATCCTACAAGTATCAAAGGGCGCTCGCAACTACGCTAACGCAACACTTCTTCGCTACATGGCTCAAGGTGCTGTAGCATACGCTAAAGAACTTGGTTGGGCTAACCCTCAAATCGTTCTTCACCTAGACCACGGTGATAGTTTCGAACTTTGCAAGGATTGCGTTGACTGCGGATTCTCTTCAGTTATGATTGACGGTTCTCACCTTCCATACGAAGAAAACGTAGCACTTACTAAAAAAGTTGTAGAATACGCTCACCAATATGACGTAACCGTAGAAGGCGAACTTGGTGTGCTTGCTGGTGTAGAAGACGAAGTGTCTAGCGACCACCACACCTATACCGACCCTGAAGAAGTTGTTGACTTCGCTACTCGCACTGGTTGCGACAGTTTGGCTATCTCAATAGGTACTTCTCACGGAGCTTACAAATTCACTCCAGAGCAATGCACAACCGATGAAAACGGCAAACTTGTACCACCACCATTGGCATTCGACGTATTGAAGGCTGTAGAGGAAAAACTTCCTGGATTCCCTATTGTTCTTCACGGTTCTTCTTCAGTTCCTCAAGATGAAGTAGAAACAATCAACCAATTCGGCGGTGCATTGAAAGCTGCAATCGGTATTCCTGAAGAATGGCTACGTGAATCAGCGAAGAGCGCTGTTTGCAAAATCAACATCGACTCTGACAGCCGTCTTGCAATGACTGCAGCAGTACGTAAGGTGTTCGCAGAAAAGCCAGCTGAATTTGACCCACGTAAATATCTAGGTCCAGCTCGTGACAACATGGAAAAACTTTACAAGCACAAGATTATCAACGTTCTTGG
>CAZSHA010000121.1:0-2199 GCA_964606575.1 uncultured Muribaculaceae bacterium
AGGTATTGATAATATTGTTAGGGGCGATTCTGCTGGCGGGCTGCGGCAAGCAGGTCGATGGCAGGCTTGCGAGGGTGCATGAGCTTGCCGACTGCGGCAAGGCTGACAGCGCCAGGGTGGTGCTTGGCGGCATCGACCGCTCGGCTCTCGACACCTACAACCGGCGCTATCACGACCTCATGACCATAAAAACCGCCGACAAGCTCTACGAGAAGCACACATCCGACAGCCTCATCGTCAGCGTGATAAGCTATTTCGAGAAGCATGGCGATGGACGCATAGTGCCGGAGGCTCATTACTACGGCGGCAGGGTATATAGTGACCTTGGCGATGCTCCTCGCGCCTTGGCTTATTTCCAGAAAGTCCTTGACGAGCTTGACGACAGCCAAGCCCTGCTCAAAGGCAAGACCGCCAGCCAAATGGGACAGATTTCTTATGAAACCAGTATCTTTTCTAACGCCAAACGTATGTTTGAGGTGGCTATATATAATCATGTTATCGCTAACGATTCCACAGCCTTGATGTATGATTACAATGCCATTGGAAAAACTTATATATATTTAAACGATACCGATAGTGCCCTTTTATATCTGCGCAAGTCTTTACAGCTAGCTCAAAAAACATGGTCTGATACGAAGTTTGAGATGGAGGTGCGTTCTACTATAATCGATTTGTTAATCAGGAACAAAGACTATTCTAAAGCTATAGAAGAATTTAAAGAGGTTGAGCCACACTTGCAATCCCCATCCGTTACCGACCCTGTTTTGATGTCAAGCATGAATGTTTATATTATTTCTAAACAATATGACAGGGCTGAAGATATAGCGGAACGTTTACTGCAGCAAAGCTCCGTTTATATACACAAATTTGCATACGAGTTCTTGAAAAAACTTGCAAAATACCGTAAGGACGTTGACGCTCTTTACCGTTACACGATAAAATTTGACGAATGCCAAGACTCAATAGACAACATGTCCGATCAAAATGCGATAATTCATCAATTGTCGTATTTCAACTACTCAATATATGAAAGAGAAAACTTTGTTTTACAAGCCAACAAACAACGACAGACAATAATAATACTGACAGCTTTTATACTCTTGCTGTTCGCATTGTTATTAATTTTATTATATCGCTACCGCATACGTAAATTTGAATACGAACTGCGCATGTACAGCGAAACAATAAAAAAACTGGCAACGGATAAAAACTATAATCAAGTAGTAGGGGAAGGACGGCAACTTCTTTGTGTCGCTGAAGCCGGTGAGATAGACTCGGTAGAGGAACTGCAAAATGATATCGACAAGAGCATTCTTAAAATGATTGAAAATATTGATATCGAAAGCTATGTTGTGCCGCAAGCTATCCTATCGTCTGATATATATAAACGGTTTAAAAGAGCCGCTATAGACAATACCGTAAAATTAACCTACGACGATTGGCAAGAGTTGGATGACCTTGTCAACTCTGTGCATACTAGCTTTAAAATAAAATTATCCAAATTGCGCGTTAAATTAAGCGATCAAGAGTACCGGATTTGCCTATTAATCAAATGCAAATTCAAAAATTCTAATATTGGGACGCTCACCAACCACGGTCGTTCATCAATATCCCATGCAAAAAAACGACTCTCAAAGAAACTTTTTATCCATAATGAGGACACAAACATATTGAGTAGGTTTATTCTCTCATTATAAACATGTTAGCTATAGCTTATCAACATTTTGTCAACAAAATGACAACATAAATTTAAATGTTGACAACACTTTGTCAACAAACATTTTGTGATTATTAGAAATTTAGTATATTACTTTGTAGCCAAAATTTTAAGTAATAAGACACATGAGAACCTTTTTTCTAACTACATTATTAGTGTTCTTCTGCTTATCAGTATGTGCGGAAGAAATCCCAATCGAACCTAAAGATCCTCCAAAAAAGAATGGCGGTCTTAACAATCGAGAGTTGATAATTGAGCCACGCGCCTCAATAGAGGAGGGCGTAGTGTTAATCGAGACCGATGTTGCCGCATGGGGCGTGACGGTCACCGTGTATAATAGCGAAGGCGCTGTGGTGTATACTGCCGCTAGTAGCGAGGATACCACGAGCCATGAGTTTGCCGTAGGCAATCTGCCTGCAGGCGAATACGTCATCGAGGTGCAGCTAGGAGAAGACACGTATGAAGGCGTTTTCAATATTTAA
>CAZSHA010000122.1:0-1922 GCA_964606575.1 uncultured Muribaculaceae bacterium
TTGCCTATGTAACATAGACCGATAAAATACATATAAAATAAAAAGCGTTAGCTTTTATCCCGTGATTCTGAAACTTCGACACTTTCATTTATCACTCTAGGGAATAAAGTTAGTGCTCACGTATGTAAATACGTGGGCTTTATTCCATTATTTGAGTGATAGGTAGTCGAAGACCTCAGAATCAGATATAGCGAATTTAGTCCACGATTTTTATTTGTATCCCCTCCGACCTTAGGACTAACCAAAACAAACAGATTAAAAAAACATTCAATCTTTATTTTTAAATGAAAACAAATATCTTAAAATCGCTGATGTTGATAGCTCTGTTGGCTGCTCCAACGGTGATGGCGGCAAGCAACACGATGAAACATGAGATGCGTTCGGTGTGGCTTACAACCGTTTGGGGAATTGACTGGCCTAGCTCGCAAGGAACTTCGGAAAGTGTTATCAAGGCTCAAAAGGCTCAAATGACAAAGATTCTGGATTCATTGGCAGTGAATAACTTTAATGCCATCAATTTCCAAGTAAGGACAATGAGCGATGCTTTTTATAAGTCAAGCTATGAGCCTTGGTCAAGCTGGTTGACAGGTACACGCGGAAAAGATCCGGGCTGGGACCCGTTGGCGTTTGTGGTAGATGAATGCCACAAGCGTGGTATAGAATGTCACGCATGGGTAAATCCATACCGTTTCGCTAGCGAGTCTTCGGCATGGGCAACAGGCGGTGACGGTACTAATTATGTTGAAAACGGCTGGATTATAGATGCACACGACGAAACAAAAATACTTAATCCGGGAAAACCTGAGGTGATTGAGCATATCGTGAAGGTGCTAGAAGAAATCGTAGTCAATTATGACATCGACGGAATGGTGTTTGACGACTACTATTATAATGGCGCTCCCGATAGCGGAGATGCAGCCGATTATTCAGCATATACATCCGCTGGAGGCGACATGAGCAAGGCAGACTGGCGTCGTAACAATGTCCACACATTCATAAAGGGCGTGTTCGACATGATTCAGAAGCATAAGCCTTGGGTTCGTTTCGGTCAAGCACCTCCAGGAGCGACTTATACGACAGATAGTCTTGCTGTGAAATATGACTTGGACTCCTGTCCAGCGCGTTATGATTTATGTTATAATAGCCAATATGTTGACGTATTAAGATTAATGGACGAAGGTGTGATAGACTATATCTCTCCTCAAGTATATTGGGCTATAGGTGCATCTTTCGATTACTCTAAGATAGTTCCTTGGTGGGGAAAGGTAGTAAAGCACTTTAACCGCCATCTATTCGTGAGCCAAACAATCCAATACCTAAATTCTGGTAATGGAAACATGAAGTATTTCAGCGAGTTCAAGGATCAGATAGAAGTTAACCGTGAAAGTTCGTTGAACGGTTCTACCGGTTCGGTATTCTATTCTCAAAAATTCATGACAACCAAGTCAGGCGGTCAAACGTTTGGTAATTATTTGAAAGCTAAGGTGTTCCAAATGCCAGCTATTATGCCTGCAATGTCATGGAAGTCGGTTGCGAATCCGGGTAAGGTGAGTGATTTGAGTTTTGACGGAGTGAGCGAATTGAAATGGAAACACATGGCAGACACAGTGAATATGCGTTACACTGTGTATGCAGTGCCTTATGGTGTAGAGCCTGCCGCATTTGCGAAAGAGCATGACTACTTGCTTGGCTATACATTCTCTGATACGTTTACAATTCCAGAGGAGTATCGTAGCGGATATTATTATGCTGTGTGCGTTTACGACCGTTACGGAAATGAATGGGATGCTGCGCTTTATATAGATTACATAAAAGATGATTGTGTATATTCTGTGTCGTCAACTAATAAAACTTGCTTTGTGGTTGGTTGTAATCCTAGCGAACATCTTGTTATAGCCGATACAATTATGTATAATGATACA
>CAZSHA010000123.1:0-1909 GCA_964606575.1 uncultured Muribaculaceae bacterium
ATGACCAGTCGTTACGGAAACGCAATGTAGCGAACGCCATATTGTTGTAACCGAATGTTGCTTGACCAGAGATAGCCTGCAAACGGCGCTTTGTATCAGTCTTCTTAGATGTGATAGTTGAAGTAGTACAGTTGTTGATTGACATGAAGTCGGCAACCATGAAGTCGCTACCAGAAGATGATAGACGTGTTGTCCCCTTTTCATATTGGTGGTAACCGAATTGAAGACCTACAGTATACTTATCGTTGAAAGTTTCATCCCAACCGGCGATGATATTCATTGTGATATCGTTCAAGTTGTTCTTAGCAATGTGGTAGCTACCTCCCTTATCGGCAACTGTAGGATAATCTTGGTTGTAAGTACGATAGTATGGATGAGTTCCCACTTCGTAAGTTGAAGTACTTACGTCCCAACCGAAGTTGGCGTTGATGTAAGTGTTCTTGTAAGGACTGACACGCACTGTCATAGCAGAGATAAAGTGATCTGACTCATCGTGGTTAAGGTTCTTATACATACCGAACAATGGGTTCAACATGTCACCGTCAGTGTAATACTCAGGATATCTCATGTGAACATTGTCCTCAGCCATATATTGCGACATGTCGTCAACTGTAGGCCATGTATAAGCACGGTAAACAGGACCGGAAGTACCAAGACCCACCTTGTCATTTTCAGCCTTAGCATATTGCAAGCTACCTTCAAATGTCACATACTTGCTGATCTCAGCACGACCGGACACTGAAATGTTTTGACGCTTGTAGTCGGTAGTCTTCACAACACCTTCGGTGTCGCTGTAAGAGTAAGACGCACGCACCGATTTCTTTTCGTCACCAGCTTCTAGAGATACGTTGTGACGTTGAGAGAAACCTGTTTGAAGCACAGCCTTAACGTTGTCATATTCTTTGATACCACCCACGTTTAGACCTCCGTAACGGCTTGTATAGTACCAGTTAGTCGCTCCGTATTGACCGTTCAAGTACTTGTTTTGCACTTCAGGCCATCCGTAAGCCTTTGACCATGAGAACTGGTTGCTGTAAGACAGCTTGGCACGTCCCTTAGAACCCTTCTTTGTGGTGATGATGATAGCTCCGTTAGAAGCGTCCGAACCGTAAAGAGCGGCTGCAGCAGCGCCCTTCAACACTGTCATGCTCTCGATATCCTCAGGGTTGAAGTCGTTACCGCGAGATGAGAAGTCCATAGTACTTACAGAAGCAGCATCAGCAACAGCGAAACCATTTTGACCGCTAAATGTTGAGTTGTTCATAGGCACACCGTCGATAACGTACAGCGGCTGGTTAGAACCGGAGATAGAAGTCACAGAGCGGAGCACCACATTGGTAGAAGCACCGGGAGCACCTGTCGTAGAAGTCACTTGCATACCCGACACACGTCCTTGAAGGGCAGTGATGAAGTCGGTACGACCAGATTCTTGGATATCGCTGGCTTTCACGTTCTGTGCTGAAGAACCCATAGAGCGAGCAACACGTTTCATACCGAACTCGGCTGTGACAACAACTTCGTCCAATTTAGCGGCAGCATCCTCAAGCACGATATTCTTGGCATGAGCCGCCTTGACTTCCTTTGTCTTGTAGCCCACGTAAGAAACTACTAGGGTAGCATTCTGAGCCGCATTAATCTGGAAACGGCCGTCAATGTCGGTAGAAACACCGTTGTTAGTGCCTTTTACCAATACAGACGCACCGATTAATGGCTCACCATTCGAGTCTTTAACGACTCCACTCACCTTTCCTGTCTGTGCAACGGCGGTGAAACCTATGGATTCACTTCCGCTCCAAAACGGATTACCGCATGCTAGGAAAAGCGCAAGAAACAATGCACATTGTTTTTTCATAAGCGTGTAATTATTTGGTAATTAATGATTAAATATAGTTTAGCTAATTATTTTCCG
>CAZSHA010000124.1:0-1785 GCA_964606575.1 uncultured Muribaculaceae bacterium
ACGGTGATGTTGTGTGGGTAGGCAGTCTTACGTTAGTTCGCTACGAGCGGAGGGGAATATATTGGTATAAGGTTACTGCTACCACGGGTAGTTGAATTTTTAGTGTAGAGATTAGTAAAAAATAATAATAATTTAAAAGGAGGTGAGTATGAGAAGTTATAGATTGTTTAAGTTGCGGTATGTTTTTGCATTGGTTTTGGCGTTGTCCTCGTGCGTTTATGCTTCTGCACTTGATTTTTTTGAGGAAGGCGGTGTTTATTATCGGAATGTGGGTAATAGTGCCGTTGAGGTTGTTGTTGGTGTGAGTACTAATAGAGGCGGGACACTAACCTACCATTACACGACTGGCGATGTCGTAATACCGCCACGATTGGCTAGCGGTGCAAAGGTAATTGGGATAGGGTATAATGCCCTTAGTGATGTTTCTAGCGTATCCCTTCCGGCAACAATACGATATATTAGGGAGCATGCGTTTGGGGGTGGCATATCTGAAATCGTCATACCTAAATCTGTGGAACGCATTGAGCCCAGTGCTTTTGTCTATTGTTCCAAGTTGGAAACGATAGAGGTCGATTCTGCCAATACTGTGTTTGATTCACGTGAAGGATGCAATGCGATAATAAGGACAGCAGACAATATGCTTATAGCTAGTAGTAGAAACACGAAAATTCCGGGTACTGTTGCTGGTATTGAAAAGAATGCGTTCTATTGTAATAAGAGTATAACCACACTTGATATTCCAAATTCGGTGACGTATATCGGAGAGTATGCATTCTTTGGCTGTAGCCGCATGAGGGAATTGTCGTTGTCCTCAAATTTGAAAATAGTCGGGGACTATGCTTTTTATGGGTGCGATAGCATTATGTCGAATGTTGTAGTGCCTGAAAATATCGTAAGCATAGGAGAACGATCGTTCTGCGGGATTGATGGTATTACGAATCTGACGTTTAATGATAGTCTTGAATATATGGGATCTGGAGCCTTTGCCGCTTGTAAGAATCTAGAAAGTGTAACCTATACCAGTAATAATGACAGCATTCCATATTTTGAGCTGAAATATTCAATGAATAAATTTGGAGGTTTCCAAAATTGTGTAAATTTAAGAAAATTGGTGTTGTCTAAAACAGTTGTGTTGTATCATGGTCTTGGTTTGAAGGGGTGTAATAATCTGGAGTTAATTATGGTAGAGCCAGGAAATCCTATGATCGATTCTCGCAATAATTGCAATGGAGTTGTTCTATATAGTATTCCTAGTCATAAATCTGGAGAAGAGGTTATAGTGACGGGCGAACCTCCATATACCAAGTTGGTTGTGGGCTGCAAAAATACTGTAATACCAGAAGATGTTTCGAGAATAGGTGAATATGCTTTTGTGGGAGATATGAGGAGTGTTACTATACCTGAACATGTAAAGACAATAGATAATTATGCGTTTTATAATTGTGTCAATATAAAAGATGTTTATATGTGTTCGGCAGTGCCACCAGAAGTTACACAACCCTTAGACTATACAGATGGAGGCAGTTTTTATTTTCCTAAATCTATAACGCTTCATGTGCCTAAAGGGGCTAAAGAGGCTTATTCAGATCCAGCATTGGATTGGTGCCTGTTTGGTAATATTGTAGAATGGTCACCGTCGGCGATAGATGAAGTTGAGATTGACGATGTCTTGGGTGAAGATGGCGATGCGGCGGAGTATTACAACTTGCAGGGGGTGAAGGTGGAGAATCCGGATAATGGAGTATTCATCAAGAAGCAAGGCGGGAAAACTACGAAAGTGGTGTT
>CAZSHA010000125.1:0-1651 GCA_964606575.1 uncultured Muribaculaceae bacterium
TAAATATCTCAATTAAAGTAACCGGATTATTAATTTCTTGTAAAATTTCGGTAGAATTAAATTTATTTTTATATTTGCAAGATTTATTGGGTCTTTTATGTGGCGGTTTGTGCCATATTGCTTCTAAAACGGTCGACATGCTTTTGTTTTGACAGGAAGATTAGAGATTCTAAATCCTTAATTGAGATAATTAGAGAAATTTTATACTTTTTTGATAACAACTATTATTAACTAAAAACTAACAGAAAGAATGAAGAAATTATTCCTTTCATTAGCAGTGCTAGCCAGCTCTGTCGCTTCTGCCCAGTTGTTGAACGTAGGTTCAATAGAGAAGGTCAACCTTCCAACCGGGACATCGGTGAACCAGGCCGCGCTAAGCCATGACGGCTCGTTCGCTGTAATCAACGGCACGGGCGGTCTGTCAAAAGTTGACATCGCCACAGGCAAGATGTCGCTAATCGCCAAGAACGGCTCTGTGTCGGGCTTGACAATCAGCCAAGACGGCTCAACCGTAGTGTTCCGCCAAAGCGTTATGCAAGGCAAGTTGCGCTACACCGCTTTGAAGAGCGTCAACCTAAGCACAGGCAAGGAAACCACATTGGTTAAGCCTTCACGCAACCTTCAAGGCTTCAACATCGTGGGCAACCGTGTTAACGCAGTCGAGAAAGGCAAGCTAAGCACCAAGGCATTGAGCGCCGGGGCATCAGCATCGGCTCCGGTTGCTACAATCAACCGCGGAGCGTTGAACGTGACAGTGAACGGAGTTACCAAGAACATCTCGCCTCAAGGCACAAGCGGACAAAGCTACTTGTGGCCTTCAGTGTCGCCTGACGGCAAGAAGGTACTTTACTACTTGGTGGGCAGCGGAGCTTACGTGTGCGACATCGACGGCTCTAACCCAGTAAAGGTTGGCTGGTTGCGCGCCGCTCAATGGTATGACAACAGCACTGTGGTGGGCATGCAAGACAGCGACGACGGCAGCGTTGTGACAGCGTCAAAGTTGGTGGCAGCTTCAATCGACGGCAAGGTTAAGCAAGACTTGACCCAAGTGTCGTCAATGGCAATGTACCCTGCGGTGGCAGGCAACGGGTCAAGAGTGGCATTCACCACTCCCGGCGGAGAATTGTTCATTATGCAAGTCAGCAAATAAAAGAAGGAGGGCTTAAGATATGAAACTAAGAAAATTATTCTCGGCAGCGGCTATGGCTCTACTAGTGGGAGTTGCCGCAACGGCTCAAACTTCTATGGAGGATGTGCGCATCTACATCAATCCGGGTCACGGCTCATGGGGACCTAACAACCGCCACATGGCTACTATAGGTCACAACCCTATCAGCACAGAAAAACCTGACACTACCGATTTCTTTGAGTCAAACACCAACCTTCGTAAATGTTTTGCGTTGCTTAACAAACTTGTTGAATATGGTGTACCATTCGACCCAACAAAGAACCAAACTAACGATAATCCAAACCGTATAGGCGCGGCTCTAGACCTGACTCAAAATATAGTTATGAGCCACGTTAAGTGCGGTCCTTATCCTTATGATGCAAATGATTCATCAACAGACTCTGGTAATGACTTCAACCGTAATCTAGCTGTTATCGCTGCAGAAGTGGATGCTAACGACTTCGATATGTTCGTTTCTATCCA